>SKIL01000136.1 GCA_007116425.1 Bacteriovoracaceae bacterium
AGCATCACCATCAAGCATTACACGATTTTCTACTAAGTACGGGATAAGTCTTTCAAGTTCATTTGTAAAACGGTTAACCACTCTTTCAAATACAAGAGTATGCCCTTCGGGGATTTCATCACGAAGAAATTCATTTAACTCATTTATATAAACAGAGAATCTCTCACCTTGACTAAATTCAATGCCGGCTTCATTTCCACGTCGAACCCAATTGTCCAGGGTTGAAGCACTAATTTGATCATTAACGAGTTTAAACTCAAGTCTCGCCGTCTGTCCGATAAGATCCTGAGCTCGTTCAATATCGCTGACACCAGGAAGCTGAATAATAATACGATCTTGTCCTTGGGCCACGATTTCAGGCTCTGTAACTCCAAATTCATCAATACGATTTCGGATAACCTCAATGGATTGGTTGACAGCTTCCTCCTCCATATTTGACTTAAAAGTATTACTCAGTGCATAGGTTAAAGTCCGGCCAGACTCGTTCACAAGTCTTACATTTCGTGAATAGAACTCACTAATTCGTCTCTTGGCCTCGTCTACATTTACACCTTCTGCCAAAGTAATTGAATGTCGTGGGTCGCGCGGATTAGAGGTGTTAAGCTCTCCAAGGTTTGAGCTCATTCCATAATCATTAAGTCGATGCTGAATTCGCGAAGCAAGGTTGACGATTTCATCGCGAAAGACCTGCTCAAAGTCAACTCCCATAATCATGTAAAGCCCGCCTTGAAGGTCGAGGCCTAAATTAATCTTTGACTTAATTGGGTACTTAGATGTCTCTTCATCAAAATTAAAGGCCGTAGGAATCACATATAGAATAGAGGTGGTGACAATAAGAATAAAAATAACAAAACGGAACCACCAAGAACTTTTCATGGAAAGAACTCCTCAATAATTAGGGGTCAAAACTCATTATCCTAAGAGTATAGGGGATTTAAAAATGATAATGCAAGGTATAGAAAAGAAAAAGCTCAGATTTTTAATTCTCGCTCTTTTTTTCTTCTTTTGACTCTACAGTTTGAGTAGAGTTGCTCACATCCGTCTTATCAATTTGTCGCGTTGACTCATTCTTTGGAGATGATTCGATTTCATTCATCAACTCATCCTTGGCCTTTTGAAACTCGCGCAAACTTTTACCAAGGCTTCGGGCGAGTTCAGGTAATTTTTTAGGACCGATAAAGATTAAGGCCAAAACCAAAATAATAACAACTTCACCAGCACCTAATCCAAACATGACTCACCCATAACCTTATTAAGTATTTTTTTTAAGCTTTCGACTCATTACTTTTGTCAAAAAGTTTATCAGCAAGTCCACCAACTTGCGAGCGAAGAACTTTAAACTTTACACCATCACTCACTTCTAAAGTAATCACTTTATCCGTTAGACCAACGATCTTTCCAAGTATACCAGACTTTGTATAAACTTCATCGCCTTTTGATAGAGCGTTCATCATTGCCTGCTCTTCCTCTAAACGCTTTTTTTGTGGACGAATCATGAGAAAGTAGAAAATGACAAAAATAAGAACAAAGGGAAGAAATGACATTAATACGCTTTGTTGGCCTGCGGCCGCTTCTTGAGCTTGGGCCTGACCGATAAAAACATAGAGCAAGTTGAACATGTGCGACCTCGTAAAAAAGTGTTATTATTTAGTAGACCTAAGTCCACGCATTAGAAGTAAAATCCTTATAAAATGTCTCGTAAAATTCGTCAAACTTATCATTTAAAATGGCCTCTCTGGCCTGTCGAGTCAACTCTAAATAAAACCATAGGTTATGAGCAGTCAGAATTTGACCTGCTAAATATTCTCCCACCGTAAAAAGGTGACGCAGATAGGCCCTGGAATAACGAGAGCTCATTGGGTTATGCCAATCAGGGTCAATTGGCAGAGTATCTTCTTTAAACATTTCACGCTTAATATTGAGAGGCCCATATTTTGTAAAAACCTGACCGTTGCGCGCATTTCGAGTCGGAAGGACACAATCAAACATATCAATCCCCGCTCGAATACCATTTAATATATCCAAAGGCTTTCCTACACCCATTAGATATCTCGGCTTGTTTTGCGGCATCTCAGGCACAAATTGATTGAGAAGATCAACCATTTCATCATTCTTTTCACCCACAGAAAGTCCTCCAAGGGCCAGTCCTGGAAAATCAAGTTCTTCAAGTCTTTGCATGCACTCACGTCGCAAATCCAGAGAGAGCCCACCCTGAACAATTCCGAAAAGGTTTTGATGTTCTTTAAGAGGATAATTTTTGCACCGCTTGGCCCAACGAAGGGTTAATTCCATACTCTCCCTTAAACGCTCTTGCGTGGCCGGAAGTGCGGGACATTCATCAAAGCACATCACAATATCACTTCCTAGGGCCTTTTGGATCTCCATCGACTTCTCAGGTGAAATAAAGTGTCTTGAACCATCAATATGTGACTGAAACTCTACCCCTTGCTCGGTTATTTTATTTAATTGAGACAAGGAAAAAACTTGATAACCACCAGAGTCTGTAAGAATCGGTCGCTTCCAATCCATAAACTGATGTAAACTTCCAGCAACACGCTCAATCAACTCATGACCAGGCCTCAAGTAAAGATGATAGGTGTTTCCCAAAATAATTTGAGCATTCATTCGCTCGAGTTCATCTTGAGAAGTACATTTAACAGATGCGCGAGTTCCTACCGGCATAAAAATTGGTGTTTGAATTTCACCGTGATGAGTTTTGATAAGCCCGGCCCTGGCCTGAGAGCTCTGGGATTGAAGTTCAAAAAAAGGGCCACCTGTTTTATTCGTTGAGCTCATCTTACAACCTATCTTTATAAAATTAGCATTGAATCACCGTAAGAAAAAAAGCGGTATTTTTGCTTAACGGCCTCGTTATAGATTTCCAAAGTTTTTTTGCGTCCAATAAGTGCACTAACCAACATAATCAAACTGGATTTCGGAAGATGGAAGTTAGTGATCAGGCCATCAATTGATTTAATCTGTTTACCTGGATGAAGAAAAATATCTGTTGAATAAACTTGAGAACTAGAAATATCAAAGTCCCCAGAGTCTCTTACTACACGAGATTCAAGTGCACGCAAAGAGGTTGTTCCAATCGCAAAAATTTTTGTTCCGGCCGCTCGAGCAGATTTAATTTTCTCAGCATTTTCACTGTCAAAAAAATAGGTCTCACTGTGCATATGGTGATCTCTTATATCATCAGACTTCACCGGAAGAAATGTCCCCATCCCAACATGTAAAGTTAAAAAGGCTTGATCATGGCCACACTCTTTTAATTGCTCCAATAAACTTGGTGTAAAATGCAAACCGGCCGTTGGGGCGGCAACAGAGCCAACCTCTTTGGCATAAACAGTCTGATAATCCACTCGATCTTTTTCGTCATCCTCACCTTTACGGATATAGGGAGGGATGGGAATTCTGCCACGATGATTTAAAAAGGCTTCAAGTGAGTCAAACTTTTGATCTTTCAACTCTAAATGCATCCAAAAAACATCTTCATCACTACTCTTATCTATAGCGAGAGTTGCTAAAAGTTCATCAAAATGCCAAGCTTCACCTTTCTTTTTAACGCCTTTAGATCGAAGTAAACAGGGAAAGGCCCCAACCTGATTCGGGGTAAGTGATAAAATGAAGAGCTCGGCCTTTCCACCAGTTGGGCGTTTTCCAAATAAACGGCAAGGATAAACTTGGGTTCGATTAAAAACGAGTAAACTTTGAGGAGGTAAAAGCTGTGGAAGCTCATAAAAATAGTGATGCCCAATCCTATCCGTCTTGCGATCATATATTAGGAGACGCGAGTTTTGTCGCCCCTCGACGGCCCTTTGAGCGATAAGCTCTTCGGGAAGGTGGTAATCATAACTCTGGAGGGAGAAATCCTCTAAAAGCTGATTAGAAAAAGCGTTTTCTTCTTTCATAGTATGGGCTTTGTGTTTAAAATAATAAGTATCTAAGTTAGTTAAGGGAGTCTGTCTATTCTTTATAAAAATTTAACCTATATTCTAAAGGCATTTTTATTTTTAGTTTTTGCTGCCCCAACTTTATACGCAGAGCAAAATAGCGAGAGCTTCCGCTCTGAACTTAATCGCCTATTGCAACAAGGTCAAAATGTCACAGTAAACCTTCCAGAGAGAACAAACTACGCAGGCCATAGACAACAAGAAGATGTTCAACAGTCTCCAGAGCAAAACTGGTTTATTCCTCCACGCCAAATTGCTCAAGGAACTCGAATGCAAAGGTTGGAGCAATCTCCAGACAGAATATTAGAGACAAGCGATGAGGTGTCACTTTCGATGGCCGCGATACAAAGACAAGATAATCAACTCTCCAATGACTCGGCCGAACGCCTTTTACGCTCACTAGAATCTAGTTCGCGCACAAATAATAACATAGACACCTCAAAGATTTGGAGCGTTCAAAGAAATCAGTCTCAACGTACGAATGAACAAGCTAGCAGAAGGGCCAGGCTGAGGTCGCGCTAGTAATACGAATCTAAAAGCTTTAACCAAATTTTAGGGTCATTCTTTTTGGCCTTATCACGATCACACAAAACATGTCTTTGAGAAGAGTATTCTCGACCGTCTTTTAAAACGGCATTGAGTTGCGACTGTGCCTGCTGAGAGCTTGGCGCCTTCAAAGCATCACCTTCATCCGATTTGAGATGACCTAATTGCTCAAAAGGAGTCAGAGGCCAATCAGTAGTTCTTGCCAAAGCGTTTACATTTAATGCCATGCACAAATTTTAGCATTTCCAATCATTTAAATCAACTAATATTATGCACGATGGGGCACAACAGGGCCAAGCCCTAAACGGGCCAATAACATCTCGAAAGTATGTATCCACTGCTTAAGAAAGGCCTGGGCGGCCACTAAAAGTGGATATGAGTTGATAGAAGCGGCAAGAAATTGGGTAAACTGAGCAATAAACTCTTCAATAATATGAGAAATAAAACTGGCCGCTGGCGCAAGCCCAAGGCTTTTAATAAGTGCATCCAAAGGTCCTGAGGCGGTCTCTACGTCTTTCCCCTGATTAGTTACAACATATAGAGGATTTTGCGTTTTTTTCTTATTTTGGCGGGCCATAAGCTTCTCTCCACAAATGGTCATACATAGTAAGACTATTATATCACGATAATCAAAACTAAATCGATTGATCAATTAGCTCACAAATGCGACTAAATTGATCCTGAAGTGGCCTATATTCCTTAGACTGAAAGTCATAGACCGATTTTTTTTTTTTTTTTCATTTTACAAGGTGGGCCCTATTACTAAAGGGATCTAACATCACTCCATTTCCAATATGGTGCAGATCTTTTAAATCTTGATCTATCCGCTTAAGATCGCTCCCCTCTTGCTTGCGGCGCAGATCAACCAGATTAGGAATCTGCGCAATTACTCGCGGAGCTTCGGTAATTCCCATATCCGCGACGTCTTCAAGTACTTCATTCAGATGCGAAAGGCCTTTACGAGAAAACTCATCCGGCCTAAAGGGTACGAGGACTCCATCAGTAGCACACAAAATATTCACGACAATTAAACCTAAAGTCGGAGGAGCATCGATAACGACAAAATCATACCGATCCAAAATTCCAGACTTCTCAAGAAAGCGCTTCAATACCAATTGACGAGGAGCATTTATTGAGGCCATCGTGAGCTCAAATCCTGACAACTCCTGACCAGAGGCCAAAAGATCAATCGCCCCCACTGATTCTACCAACTCGCTCCAGATAACAGGGTGATGCAAATGCTTTAATTCTCGCACGGAGTTTACGAGTAGATGATGAATATGTAATTTCCCACTTATTTCAGTGTCCACACCAAAAAGCAAAGAGAGATTCGCCTGAGGATCCATGTCGAGACATAAAACTCGATGTCCATGATGGGTCAAGGCATGGGCCGTATGGTAGGCCATCGTGGTTTTTCCCACGCCACCCTTTTGATTTAAAAAAGTAATCACTTTGGCCTGGGGACGAGAGGACAATTGGTCTTCACGAGACTTATTCAAGTTTTTTACCTTATCTAAAAACGACATTATATCAACCTACCGTATAAGGATTGAAGGATAACATGGGCACATTCTACATAAGAAAAAGAATAATAAAAAGATTAATCGTAATCAGAATCATCGATATCAACGAGACATCTTAAGCCGATATCGTCTCCTCGATTGGCGGCCTGAACTCTCGCCATTGGAATAAGAGAACTTGGAGTTTCAAGCTGAGCAGTAAAAGGGTGTCCACTCAAGTAGGCCTCTACACCTGAACAAGCAGCTTCATTAATAACTCTCACGACATCAATCGCCGCAGTTACATTATCTTCAATGTCTACTGTTATAATATTATCAACTGTATTACAGTCCACATCGGACGAAGTGCCCGTGACAGGGCCATTATCAAGAAACTGAATAAACCATCTCACACTAGGGTGATACAAAGCCACTTCACCTACTTGAGCAAAATAAGCGTCTACCTCTCCTCTTGGAAGCATTTCAAATGACCAACGTCCTCCCCCTTGGGAACTTAAATAACTTCCCCCCGTGGCCATCCCTCCCTGGCCATCATCGTCAGTAAAGAGATGATGAGTATTCAATGTGATGCGATCCCCATGCAATTGTTGTGTGGTGATACCATTAGAAGGTCCAATACGAAGAAGATCGGGAATGATTGGATCGTCGATAAAATAAAGAGGAAAATTTGCGTTTGCTGGAAGTCCCAAAGGTGCAATCCACCTGCCAGCAGCAAAACTTTGATCTTGGATCACCCAATTTGTAATAAAACGATTACAACCACC
Organism: Bacteriovoracaceae bacterium; assembly: GCA_007116425.1. GTDB lineage: Bacteria > Bdellovibrionota > Bacteriovoracia > Bacteriovoracales > Bacteriovoracaceae > SKIL01. Next base: position 6,787 of record SKIL01000136.1, read on the forward strand.
GTCTGCATTCAAATCAAAACATGGGCCGTCGGGGCCGACGTTAAAACTCTCTTCTCTAAATCCACCCACTTGAAACTTTAGATAATAACTGGTCAAAACACTTAAAGAGGGCGAAGAATACTGGTGCAAGAGGAGGGGATCAGCTGGTGCGGCGTCGAACTCTGAGTCACATGTCGAAAGCCCCATCGACTGTCCATCTAAAAGAGGATCTCCTGCAAAAGAATCATAACCAAGAGTGACTCCACGACACTGTATACGATCAGTCGTCCACTCGGCAACATTACCAACCACATCCTGTATCCCAAAACGATTTTGGCAACTCTTTGTTTGCTCGGAACCAGTAATAACAGAACGAATCCCAGAGTCGGCCGTCCCACTCATCGTAAAAGCGTTTCCACTCACAACTGTTTCAGAATTGGTAAACAAATGTTCGAGTCCATCAGCATTTGAGGAGTTACACTTTGATGTAGAATTCAATGAGAGCCCCATTTGCAAATCGTTAATTTCATTTTCAGAAAGGGTGTTTCTATCCCAATGACTATAGGCCATTTGATCCATTCGATTAGGTAACCTGCTGTTAAAAGTTAGCACACCAAAACCTAAACCCACAATTTGTTCAAGATCATTATGGTCGAGACGACAGTATTCCTGGGCCGTTTCTTGATTAATATTCACAAGCGCCGGAACCCTAGAACGGCGATGTTGATAGTTATCTAAAAGATCAGGTTGAATAAGATCAGTCACACGATAGATAGCATTTTGCATATCAACCCAATTAATTCCCGTATGAATATAACAGACCCCTGTCGACATATTATAAAAAACGGCCCGGTCTCCTGGCACTGTAGGCAAAACTCCAGCATCGTTAGGATTTTGAGTTCCAACACAAGAACCAGATGAAGTCGTACAAGCAGGAGAACGAGAATAATTACATCCGGCCTCGAATCGATCGACAATGAGATCTTTTCCATAATCAAAAAAACCATCAGCATTGGCACCGGGGCCGACATAGGAGCATGAATAGTTCCCAGGCTTACCAGGTCCTTCTTCACGAGAGATACTTCGACCTAAGTATTCACAGGTGGCCTTATTGACCATCCACCTATGCACAAAAGCAGTATTTTGTGGTGGAACCATCACTCGAACAATTGAATCATACTCCTGAGTAGAAGTTGGAATATTATTAATTATTGGACGAACTTCATAGTGATAAACCGTTCTTGGAACAGGTGCGATAATCGAGTTTATAGCATTATCTGTATAGGTACGAATATTTGTCGGAATAGGTTCTCGGTTGATTGGAAAGCGATAATCAAAATTGCTATCAGTGGCCACTTTTCGATAAACATTATATCCTGAAATGGCCCCAGGACCCAAGACTCCAAAACTCTCCCATGAAAGAGTCGTCTCTCCAGTTCCTTTATATTCATCCCAGACATATCCGGGAATGCTAAAGTCAAAAGCAGAGCGATAACATTTGTTTTCAGCATAATCATAAAAATATAAATTATCTTGCGTTAGGTCTCCCGTATTAAGTGGCAAATTATCTCCAAGACAACTTACTCCCTGATCACAAACTGTAGGGTTGTAGGCAGCTGGGGAAATATTGCAATAAGTAGAGAACTCGATCCATTGATCACTTCCATCAACATCACCATAGCGAAAGCAAGTTTCAGTTGCGGAGTTAAAATAGATGGCACCAGATCCTAAAGCGGTAGCGTAACCTTGTGGGTTTACACTTCCCTTACAGTCTTGGCGACTCCCATTGATTTCACATTGGGCCTGAGAAAAGCTGCAAACTCTAGGAGCGTGAATTCTTTCGTTTCCTCCCGCCTGATCAGTGACCGTCGGACCGGTGGCCCGAATATTTCTCCAGCCATTATGACTGGCGGCGACACCGTTAATTTTTACGTTAAAGGAAGTTTGGACTTGAATGCCCTCTTGATTTTCAAGCGTAAAATTAATCGTTGTCTCCCCAACTCCATCTTCTCCATCGCTAGAGATGAGACTAATCTCTAATTCACCTAAACTGGCCCCACTACCCGAAACGGAAAAAGTTGCTCCTTCCCCAACCGAAGAACCATTGTAGGAAAAAGATATCTGCTCTTCTGGAACGAGCACAGTATTAGAGCTTGAGAAGTCGATAAGTGTGAGATCACCTCCCAAGCTTCCAGACTCAAGAATAATATGTTTAAAATCTAGTTCGTTTCTCTCATTTGTTTCAATACTAAAAATATTTGAATCTATAATCTCCCATACAGGGGAAGAGTTTAAATTACTTTTGTAACAAACATTCGCATCGTGATCAAAATATACTAAGCCACTACTCAAAGGTGTCACTGCGTACTCTGGAGGATTTGGACCTCGACACCCGGTAATTCCACACTCTGGAGCAGCATCAAATGAAGAATACTGGCAAACTAATGGTTCATTGGGTGTATCTGTTACAAATATATTCACTCGACCTGGAAAGGGTGATACCACATTGCCAAATGAATCTAAAATTTCATACTCAAAATAATCCAAACCATTATGATCTGGGCCATCTCCAAGTAGTAAAAAAACAGGATCCAAAGAAAAGTCTGGGACTGAGGCCAAGACTACCGGGGCACCAGTTGTTCCAACCTCAAGCAACTGATGAGCATAAGGATGATCGAGAACGGCTTGAACAATATCTGCACTTGTCGAATCGGGGCCAACATAAAACTTAAACTCAAGATTTCCCAAACTCGGTGTTTCGTAATCGACCTTTATATACTCGTTCCCTTGATCAATATTATGACCAAGGTGAAAAGAAAAAGACAGGTGTTCGGATTGATCTCCCCTTTGCCTGGCCGTAAAGTTAAGTTCTGCCCATGGAACACTTCGTGTCGCATATCTCTCATCAGGATCAGGATCTCCACTATTGTCATTTCCACTTCGAGGTGTGTAGTGACAATTCAACGAGGGATTAAAAGAAAGATCACCAGAAATACATTGAGAAAAAAGTCCTTTGAAATCTGGATTATCAGGATCTGTAATAAAACTTGAGTCCACAACTCTATAAGTGTATCCTCCAAGACCTCCACCAAAATTAAATGCGGCCGGGGTCATTGGTTCGAGATCATAGGTAAGAGGGAAAGCATTAAGACTTTCCTCTGGATCTTGCCCAGTCGAAGAGTCTCTTGCATCAAAAAAGAACGGAAGAGGTGGACGAGCTGCGGAATTAATTACTCCTGTTACTGTATGGGACCCACCGATAAAACCAATATAATCTCCAGGAAGATTGATGATATTGCCATCTTGATCAAACTGATCAGTAAAGACATTATATTGAAAAGAAAAACTTCCAGCAGAACCACTTTGCGGTATGACCTTTACACCACACTGTCCAGGCCCAAGTTCCGGTATAGTAGTAGAATCCATCAATTCGCACACACAAGGAGTTGTCATAATAACTTGAGCAGCTGAACCAAACGAGACATCACATTCTCGACCGGTACCAACTTGTTGAACTTTTTCATAACCAAGAACAATAAGAGCTTCTTGATCTTCAATAAGTGAATCTGAGAGGAGATCTAAAGTTGGATATGGAGGATTATCAGTAAATTCAATCCCAATGGCCACATGACCATTTACAACGCTTTTCCCCTGGGCACCTGTCACACTATACTGAAACTGATCAAAGCTTTGAGTACCTCCAGATAAGGAAAGAGTCCAATCAATCGGGGCTAATCCTAAACTTGGAATTGTTGGCGGAACAATGGATGCAGTCAAAAACTGAGATACTTCAGGGTGGTTATTAAGTGCATTCAAAAGATCTCCGACTGTCGTGGGTGAATAAGAATTACCTCCGGCAATTTCATCTGTAAAATCAACCCACACATCAACCTTAAATCCATCAACTCGAATAACCACATTATCCTCACCACCACTGCCATTAATGTTTCCTGTTCGAATTATAGGATTTTCGTAAATATTTACCTCAATTTGATTTCCCCACTCTCCAGCTGAATTTGCCTCAAGTCGAAAAAAAGTTCCAACTTGGACAGAAGCTCTATCTCCAAAATCTCCATATGCATTTCCATCATGAGGACGATAGTCGCAAAAACGATCTGAAGGCGAAGATCCATTAAGGCCCATACAATTGAGTAGTTGTCCATTGACAGGGGCAACTTCTAGATCATAAGTCCAAAATAAACTCTCATCCAGCCCATCTGGAAGAGGTATTTCGAAAGAATAAGTCTCGGGAGTATTAGTTGGAGATTCTTGCCAAGTACTAGGAACATTAAACGAAGCAGGATAAGGCGGATAGTTTACATGTTGAACAATGACATCTACTGACTTGGGAGACGAAATTCCAACACTATCTTGTATCGTGTAACTAAAACCACCAGTTCCAGAAAATAAATAATCTGCATCGTAAACCGCCCGACAAACTGCTCCAGAACAAGAGCAACGACTTGCAACTCTAGAGGCCATAGCGTCCAACTCGTCTGCGGCAGCAATTGCGACAAGGCCTAGAGTTCGAGACGTAGAAGTTAAATCATCTTGAAGAATTTCTCCTACATTTCTCACTTCTCTAGCAGTAGAGCGCATCGACTCTGCAAGTGAAATTGTGTTGCGAGCGGCATAGGTATTTCGCATTTCATTTTCGGCCTCACCTAGAGCTATCACCACATCAGCAATAAGCACAGGATCAACTGCGGCGTTGCGCGCATTTAAGGCCGCCTCATAGGCCTGCATGGCCTGGTCTGGCCCCAGATAATATTCAGGTGCGCGAATAGAAAAGCGGTTACTTGTTGGAGACTCCATACTAACCTGACATGACTCAGCGGACTTCTCTTCGTAGTCAATATACTCAATGACAAACTCTTCTGGCGCTTGTCCGCGAGTAAAAACAAGTGAACTCAATATAGGTTTTGGAGCACCTCTGACATTGACACATTTGCGGGTAACGGTGTTAAAAGTCTGGCCTGGAGCACACTCTGCTCTACTTGGAGCATCCTCTCCAATACAACCCCCGACCATCAAAACAATTGTCAAAATAAAAGGCCATGGAAAATATTTTACAAAAGGCGACTTCATTTCTATTTAAGGCACTCCAATTCGAAATTACTCTTCTCTCTCCATCTCTCTTATCGTTAGTTACCTGCTGGCCCTTTAATCAAATTTCAAGTAGTTGACCAGCAGTCTCACCTACTATCCGAACTATTTTCTCAGGGAAACGCTCGCATCCACATAAGATCGATCAAAGTTGAACAAAATCAAAACCTTAGGCAGGAAAAATGAGAAAAACTAAGACACAAGATATTTTAAAAATGCCCAAAATATACGGCATCTAAATGACCTAG
>SKIL01000124.1 GCA_007116425.1 Bacteriovoracaceae bacterium
AAAATTAAATAAATATCTGTAAAATTGATGAGCTTGCACATCTGCTTATCGGCAAAATCCAAAAAACATCGACTAAACAATTGCCCAGTGGCCGTCACATTTTTTGACGGTCAGCTAGTAAAAATTGACAATTATTTTTTCATAAATCGAGAAACTCAGGTTTGCAGGAGACTCAATCAATGTAAAAACAATTATTTAGATTGGAACCCCCTGTTTGAGCCCCATTTTTACACATGGCACCATAATAGCATATAGATTAACGACACCTAATTGGGGTCAGAGCGTGTGTGATTTGAAACTGAAGTAATATACCAGAGGAGTGGACCTTGGCGCGTTTTTTTACAACTAATAACCCGGATAAAGACTCTAAGCTTCACGAAGAAGATATTGTTGTGATGTTTCCGGCGTCTAAGAACTTTCCTATAAAAGCTAAGAACCACGAAAAACAATCAACTCAAGAGACAGGCCCACAAAAACAATCTAAAGAGCGGCAAATCAACTTTTATGAAGACCCTGTCGAGGCCCTATTAAATGAGTTTGAAGACTATTTGATCGATGAAGAGGAAATAAATATTGAATATGATCGGGAAAAGTTTCAGCTCGGCCAATCTGAAGCAAATCGGAGAAGATCAAGAATTAATAACTCTATTCAGGAGTTAGATGAGGCCCTTGAGAGGATGAGCTACTATCTCAAAGAGCTAGAGTTTTACACTCAAAATCGCTCTTAGGTATCTAAAATTATGATTGCCAAAACCGTTTAGGCCCTATATATTCAGGGACTCAAAAGTTCGTACTAATGCCCGGGTGGTGAAATTGGTAGACACGCACGCTTGAGGGGCGTGTGGCGCAAGCCGTGCTGGTTCAAGTCCAGTCCCGGGCACCATTAGATTTATATACCTCTACCTTCTGAAGTTTTGAAGGAGGCACTCTCTAAACTTATCTCTCCCCTCAAATCCTTCTCCACACTCTTGATTTTTACTGTGTCGCTCGATGTAACTCAGATGCACCATAAATTCGCCTTGTTGATGAAGCGAAGGAGTAATTAAAAAACCCTTGTTAGCACTATTGGCGTTAATGATATTTTTAGCAACCAAATGACCAATCAGGGCACCAGCAACAACATCTGAGGCCCAATGGGCGTTATCATTAACCCTAGACCATCCTCCGATCGCTGCTGCCGAGTAGGCCAGAAAAGGAATAATCGGAGAATATTGACGACCCTCATGGGCAATCACAGTAGCAATAGCAAACGCTTGAGTCGTATGTCCTGAGGGAAAAGCAACGTCCTGATTGTGAAACGCTGGCCCATGAAACTCATAAGCACTATCGGCCTTGCGAGGACGCTCACGGTGAAATGACATTTTAAGGGCCCTAGTGACCATCCCTGAAACCAAAGTCGTTTTTGCCGCCATGACCGAGACTCGTTTAATTTGCTCATTATCGAGGACAACTCCAATTATAACACCGGCCCCGATGGCGGTGACTCCGCCCATACCTCCGACACTCTCGCCAAATACTGCCAAGTTATCGAGCAGGTCATTTCTATTGGCCTGAGAGAACTCTTTAATCTCTTCGTCATTGGCAAAGACTATAACTGCAGCTGCCGAAGCCGCGGCCACCTTGAGCATATCAGAAGAGTCGAGTTCAAAAGAAATAAAGCGCGGATCAAAACTCGGATGAGAGCGATGGCCATCAGATTCTATATACGCATGGTAAAGATCGGAGTCGACTCTTTCATAACTGTAACGATCAAAGTCGATAGACAAATTTAGTCCCGTCACATCAGAGTAATAATCGAGAACCGAACGACTGAGTAGATCCTCTAATTCATTCGTCTCATATGTTAAAGCATTTGCCTGCAACCCATACATAAGATAGAGGAAAACTAAAAATTTTATCTTCATCATAGGCTTTTCAAACCGTTTGTTTCAACTATCGACTAAGTGACTCTTGTAAGCAAGCGCTAAATTTGCCAGGACCATCTGGGAGTTTTTCACACTCAAGAGGACCGCGACTTTCTCTAGACTGAACATCAACTGTCACACTCGCCCCATCATCATAGGCTTGAATTCTAGGAATATAAATATAACCGCTCTCTCGAGGATTTGATCTCTGTCCCTCATAATATCGAATAAAAGACTTGGTCACAAAGTGTCCCGCAATGGCACCAAATAACACATCTGAAGGCCAGTGAGCGTCTTTATGAACTCGAGCATAAGAGCCAAGTGCGGCTGCTCCATAGGCAAGATAAGGGACAAATCGATAGTCCTCCTTATAAATTTCAGCAATAACTGTAGCTATCGACCAGGCGGCAGAGGAATGACCAGAAAAGAAAGAGTAATTTCCTTTTTCGCCAAAGTGATAGGCCCCTAAGTCTCGACGAGGGCGTGAGCGCAAGCTGACTTGCTTTGTCGCATCTGTAAGAATTTGCGTCGCAATCCCAGCAGTTAATCCATAAAGTCCGATTTTTTTAAGCTTATCATCTTGATAAACGGCACCTAAAAAATACGAACCTATAATTGTAGGGAAGATGAGCTCGCGCCCAAACATATCTGTAAAATCAGTTAACTGGGTTGTAAAATCTGTTCGGTTTTTATCAGAAAATTCTTTTATTTCTTCGTCATTTTTAAACACAACAAGACCTAAGCTGGTACTTGCCGCAAAAATAAGTAAATCTTTATTCGACAGATCTAGAGGAATAAAAAAGGCAGATTGCCTCAAGTCTTCTCTGGTTACAGAATATTCATTAAGATAGCTCTCCAGCTGGTACACATCCATTGAACGAGATAGCAAAATATCTTCAAAAGATTCCGTGAGAACAACTTGAGATAAATCCTTGCCCTGACATAAATAGTCTAACTCTTTATTATTTTTTCGAGTATCTAAATCACGATTATCGCAAACACTCTCGAGACTTAGATGAAGTCCCTCAATCCTAGGCGAACCACTATATAAGTCAGTATTTAGGAGTGAAGAAAAATCTTCATCGTAAGCATAAAGGCCATGGCCCAAAAGTGAAGCGCTCAAAAAGACAGGCAAAACAATTTTAGAAAACACAAAGACCACCTTGTTAACAGCTTTTTAACGCAATGTACCACAGGCAATATTACAGAAAAGCTTTTTGTAGAATTTACATCCCTAGAAAGGGCTATTTAAGAAATTCGTCTATTGCAAGGCATGACTCTAAACAACCTAAATCCGAATACTTACCAGGTCCAGACCTGGCAAACCGAAGACCGATAAAATTGGCCCGAAGGTCGTCCCACTCGGCATGGCCAAGGCCCAAAA
>SKIL01000245.1 GCA_007116425.1 Bacteriovoracaceae bacterium
CAAGTGGCCATGGCCTGATTGCCGTCAATAAGACTTTTAACTGCAGTATTTCCCATATTGGAAGCGATAAAGCGATCTGTTGCCGATGGATTACCACCTCTTTGGATGTGTCCAAGAATACAAACGTGGGCATCAATTTGAAACTTCTCTTTAAGCCCTTCTTGAATTCGGTAGCAAAGGCCAGGAGTTTCTCCTTCGGCAGCAATGATAATGGAGGATGTCTTTCCTCTTTGAATCCCGCGATTAATATCATTCGCAATTTGCTCATAATCAACTTCTTGCGAAGGGATGACAATATTTTCGGCACCGGAGCAAATACCAACGTGAAGGGCAATTGCTGGAGACTTTCTTCCCATGACTTCAACAATAAACGTCCTCGCATGAGAGGAGGCCGTATCGCGAATTTTATCGACGGCATCAATTGCAGTTTGAACCGCAGTATCAAACCCAATGGAGTACTCAGTACCAATCACGTCATTATCAATTGTTCCCGGAATGGGTGCGACATTTATTCCATGTTCTTGATGAAGAGCAAGAGCTCCAGCGTAGGAGCCATTACCGCCTATCACAACGAGGGCGTCAATTTTTTTTCTACGCAGAATATTCGCCGCCTCTCTTCGCGTGTCTGGGTTGTGAAACTCGGGGCATCGAGATGTTTTAAGAATTGTACCCCCATGGTGCATAATATTTCCCACAGAGGAGCGATCAAGCTCCTCCATATTTCCTTCAAGGAGTCCGGCATAGCCATGGTAAATCCCATAAACTTTAATCCCCGAGCCTATGGCCGTTCTCGTTACGGCCCGAATTGCACAGTTCATCCCCGGGCTGTCACCACCACTACATAGCACACCAATTGTTTTAATTTTTTCTTGACTCATAATTTGCTCTTTTTAAATTTTAAAAATCGATTTTCCTTGAAAACTAGGTGGATAATCATAACCTAAAATAGACAAAATGCTAGGCCCTACATCCATAAGTGCTCCATCTTTTATGTTAAGTTCTATGTTCGATCCCTTTAGTGCTGGGTGATAAAGTGCAAAGGGAACTGGTGCCGCCGAGTGAGAAGTATGGGGAGAGCCGTCAGCGTATGTCATTTCATCACTATTACCATGATCTGCTGTCAAAACGAGAGTAATTGATTCTCCCTTTTTGTTTTTTTCTTCACATTTTTTTATAAGCTTTCCAACACATTCATCAACAGCTTCGACCGCCTTTACAGCAGCTTCATAATTTCCAGTATGTCCAACCATATCGCAATTAGCATAATTCACGACTAAAAGATCATAATCACTATTGAGAGCTTCGATTAACTTATCCGTAACTTCATAGGCACTCATTTGTGGTTTTTCGTCATAAGTTTTGACTTCTCTTGGCGATGGAATGAGCACCTGATCTTCACCAGGGTAAGGAGTTTTAGTTCCTCCATTAAAAAAATAGGTGACATGGGCATACTTTTCAGTTTCAGCAATTTTAAAAACTTTCTTTCCAAGTCCACTTAAATGTTCACATAGACCACCCTTAATTCTTTCTTTATCAAATAAAATTGGGAGTTCGACCTCTTCTGGCACATATGGAGTCATGCAGAGATAATAGGGAGGGATGAAGTCTCTTTGAAATTCTTTGAACTCAGGCCAGGTAAAGGCGAGGGTGATTTGAATCGCGCGGTCTGGTCTAAAGTTGACAAAGAAAACGCAGTCTCCTGCCTGAATAGCATTATTCTTAGTTCCATCGACGTCAAAGAGAACAGGATTAATAAATTCGTCAAACCGGCCCTGCTCGTATTCACTTTTTAAGTATTCGGATGGGGAGAGCGCACTTGTCTCACGCTTTCCTGTTAGTGTCTCATAGGCATTTTGAATTTTTTCCCATCTTCGATCCCTGTCCATTCCAATAGAACGTCCTTGCATAGAGGCAAATTCAAATGGAGCAGAAATTTTTGAAAGCTGTTGAATATATTTTTCTCCAACGTCTTGGGCCGTATCTCTTCCATCCATAAAGGCGTGAAAGAAAGTTTTAAGTTCAGGGTCGGCCTTGTGAATTTGGGCGATAATTTCTTCAATATGAGAAATATGTGAGTGCACTCCACCATCTGATAAAAGTCCCATTAGGTGAATGCGCTTGCTATTGGCCTGAGCTGTTTTGATCAGCTCGACAAATCTTTCAAGTTGTCCAAGCTTTTGTTCGCGAATCGATTCGTTGATGCGGACAAGATCTTGGCGCACAGGTCTTCCCGCACCAAGGTTCATATGCCCAACTTCGGAGTTTCCAATAACACCTTTGGGGAGCCCGACTTTTTCTCCTCCTGCTTCAATTGTCGTGAATGGGTAATTTTCAAAGAGGTTATCGAGATTGGGCTTCTGTGCCGAAGTAATGGCATTTTTTGTAGATTCGGGGTTAATGCCAAAGCCATCAAGGATAACCAGTAATGTTTGTTGGCTTGGAAAAGGTTGCATGGTCAATTTCTCCATATAGTCTTTATTTAATACTAAATATCATCTTGTTTTCCACAGCTTATCTCATATCTGTGGGTCAATGATAAGGGATAATTTATTTAACTAAAGTTATAGACCTTTATCTCCGATAAGACTAGTCAGGTACACAACTTAGGAGTTGGGCTTGCTTCAGTATAACCGCAGAATGCGTGATTATTTGTTTTCCACTCTAAATTCCGGGCTCATGTCTGGGATTTGTTTATTTATCATCATGACGACGGGCTTTGCTACAGTGTTGTGGGCAAAGGCCAGTGATTCCTCCGGTGCTGAAACAAATTACTTTGAACAGAGATATAACGAAAGAATGATGCTCAACGAAGATTCTGAGATCATTGAGATACCTCGCTTTGAAAACTCTCAACTTTACATACCAATCCCTAGCAATACTTCTGGCGATGAGCCTAACTCTGAGCGAAGACCTTCTTCTCGCAATCTCGAAATGAAAAGAACACCGTCCAATCAAAATTGGGAGCGACGAGAGGAGCTTCGAGAAATGCGACGAGAGAGAAGAAGACAAAGACTGGAAAATCAGTCCAGTCCCTAATACACTAGTTGATGATGCCATTAAAATTCTAACCAAGGTTCAAGGATGAAAAAAGGTTTTAGGCCCCATATTAACTATAATATTAGTTCTTTGAAGGAGTCGTCGACTCTGGCAATTAATATGAAGGCCAAAGAACTTCGTTCACAGGGACATGAAGTTCACCACTTTGGTTTTGGACAATCTCCTTTTGCGGTTCACTCTAAGATTCAGATGGCCTTGGCCAAGGCGGCCCATGA
>SKIL01000335.1 GCA_007116425.1 Bacteriovoracaceae bacterium
AATTTTTCCTCAAAACTTAATTGCAGGTGAGTTGTCAAAAGAGTTTTGGCAAGATGCTGAGAACACTCCATTCTACGCTGAGAGCAATGCCTTTCATGATTTTGAATTCTTGCTCTCTGGCCCCGATGCACTCTTGGCCAGACTTGAAGTGATCGAAAGTGCACAGGAGTCTATCGAACTTGACTACTTTGTTTTAAAAGATGACAGGGCCGGGCGGTTGATCCTACAGGCTTTGGCAAAAAAGGCCCAAGAGGGTGTAAAGGTCAGAATGATTTTGGATCATTTTGCAAACCGGACTCAATTTAACAAATACCAAGTTCAAGCAATTTTAAATAGTGGAATTGACCTTAAGTTCTATAACACTGCTCTTATGAAGCCTTATCAGTCTCAGTTTCGAAATCATCGAAAAATTATTATTGTAGATGGAGAAAAAGCCCTGATGGGCGGGAGAAATATCTCTGAACAATACTTTGAGTTACATGAAGATTATAATTTGGCAGATAGAGACTTTATTGTTTCTGGTGAAATCGTAAAGGCCATGTCTGAAACTTTTGAAGCTTATTGGGAATCTGATGAAATGGGCCAAAGAATCAACCTTCCTGGAGATGATATAAATGGGGGAAGATTTATTAGACGTCTGAGACAACGTCATGCACAGGAAATGCTGATACCTCGAATTGATGATCTTAACTTTTTAAGACATGTCGAGTTTATAGCCGAGGGCCAGAATGTTGAGAGGGTGACCAAATCGTGTAGTGATTTGATTTATGTTTCTGATCGTCCTGAAGTCGGAAATCGAAGAATAGAAGGTAAGGCAAAACTATCGCGGAAAAAGGTTTTTGAATTTTTAAAAAATGCAAAATCTAATGTTGTGATAGAGAGTCCTTATATTGTTTTAGACAATTTAAAATCTGAGCTTTTAAATGAGCTGCTAGAAAATAATATTCATATCAAGTTAAAAACAAACGGTGTTCATGCCAGTAATATGCTTCCTGTAACTGCTGTTTTTTTTGATCAAATTGGAGAGTGGGTAGATAGAGGTGTTGAGGTTAAAGTTTTTAATGGAGAGACAATTTACTCAACCAGAGGACTTAAGCAGCGTAAATTAAGCTCACCGGGCGATGTTCCTATTTTTCACACACGTTGGGGGAGCCACTCTAAAACGATGCTTTTTGATAATGAGTGGGTTAAACTAGGTAGTTTTAACTTTGATCCCAGATCAACTATCTGGAATAAAGAGCATGCGCTTTTTTGTAGAGACAAAGAGCTTGTCGAGTTTATAGCTAAGAACCTAGATGAAAGAGGTCAATCTACTCATCATATTAATTCAAGTAAAGATATTGATAATTATGAGTTTGAAAATGTGAACGGACTGAGGGCCTTAGGTTATAGAATCTTAAAGAGGCCATCCACTTGGATTCAACCACTGCTATAATGATTGGAGAGTGTTGTGTTTACTAGTGATAGAAAGAACATGAAAGACATTTACATATTTTTCTTAAGTGCTGTTATTATATTTGGATCCAGTCTTTATAATACTTCATACGCAATAGACAGTGATGACTTGTTTAAAAGTTTTCGAGTCGATTCTACCAACCGTTACATGCAGTCACCTTACTTTGATCAAAGTACTGAGCCACACCAAATAACTTTTTTAAATCTGGGAATGTCATCTCTACAAGCAAGGCTTGATCTAATTGAGTCGGCAACTGAAACAATTGAAGTAGAGTATTTTATTTATGAAGCTGATATTGTGGGTCGTATTCTTGCGCAAGCATTGATGGCAAGAGCTCGGGAGGGCATAAGAGTTAGGATTTTACTTGATACTTTTATCAGTGCAAACCATATAGATCCTTTTATTGCTTATGAGATGGAGCAAGCCGGAATCGAAATAAGGTTTTATAATACCGTACCATTGGTTCGAGTTTATAATGCTCAATTTAGGAATCATCGAAAGCTTATGGTTGCAGATGATCGATATGCTATTACTGGTGGAAGGAATATTAAGGATGAATATTATGACTTGAGTTCATCTTATAATTTTGTCGACCGAGATATCTTAGTTGAAGGCCCAATTGTTAAGACTATTCGTAAGAGTTTTGATGAGTATTGGAATTCACTATATGTCGGAACTTTTGCCCGTCCAGAGATGCCAACAAGAAGTGATTTAAGGTATCGAAACAACTCTCGTTCTAATCGACATGGAAATACGGCCGATTTTCATAGAGATTTAAGAGCTTGGCATAATAAGGTTGCTAATGCTCGTGACTTTTTAACTGAAAATGATAATGACCGGGCCTTACTTGACCTTGTATATTTTCAAACTCGAAGTCAGATGAAAAGCTTACCTACTGGTACTTGTGAAGAAATCACTTATGTTTCTGATGTTCCTGGTGTCGGAGCCTGGATAAAAGAAGAAACTTATCGAAGGACCTCCGACCTTGTCTATCAGGCGATTGAAAAAACTCAAGATAGGTTCATGTTAGAATCTCCATATTTTATTTTTAATCCACAAAGTTATAGTGCTTTTAAAGATGCTATTAATCGCGGTGTAGAAATTGATGTCTTAACTAATAGCCTGCATTCGACTGATGCCATTTATGTGTCTGCTGCTTTTTTTGGGAATGTGAGACCTTGGATCGAAAGAGGTTTAAATGCCCATATTTTCGAAGGAAGAAGTCTACCTGAGCACGAGGTTAACGGTGTCTCTAGAGATGCTCGATGGGGAGTTCATTCCAAAAGCATGGTTTTTGATGATGACTTTTTCATGGTTGGCACGTGGAACTTTGATCCACGCTCTAAAGACTGGAATTCTGAGATGGCCATTTTTTGCAGAGATGAATACCTTGCCTCTGTCTTAGAAGACAGTATTACTAAGCGAATCAATCAGTCTATACACTTAGACTCGATGGACAAAGTCCGTAATTATGAGTTTTATCAGACTGGCATGTTAAAGCGCGCTGCTTATTATTTACTCTATTTGCCATCAAATTGGTTAGACTTTTTGCTGTAAAATTAAATTGTTAAGTTGGGATCTAAGCATTATAATCTAAGCTGTTTTGTTTAGTGGCGTTTTGTGCCATATTGGGTCTTATGAGCTTTCAATTTAAAAATAGATTTTTCTTGTTCCTTTTGCCGATACTGTTTTTTGTATTGAGTTCATGTGCGCTTTTTGAGTCTAGCTCTCCCTCCATTGATGTGTATCCAGGCCTTTCGACAGATACTGTAAGTCTAAAAAATAAATTTGAATTCAAGCAGGGATTTCAACTTCC
>SKIL01000095.1 GCA_007116425.1 Bacteriovoracaceae bacterium
CACTTTCATCCATTGCCCTGGAATGAGAGGCGTCGTTCCCGTATTTTCAAACCCGCGATAAAGAAAAGTGAGCTCCTGACGGTACTCTAAATCTTCATCGGCAAAAGAGTAATGCACTGGTGCCTTTTGCTTAATATATGAGTGGGCATTAGGAAGACTCACAAGCTCTAAGAAAGGATTTACCCCCTCTACAGTCCCGTTAGGCATAACCAAAAAAACATGTGAGTCCTTCTCATTAATTTTTTCATTATTGGCCTGAATTTTTTGATTCAGTCGCTCGACTTGAACAGCATGCGGACTTCTCTTTGCTTCAAGCATCGGAAGAAATTGATGATCCTCTGGCACCTGATCAATTTGAACATATTCAGGTAAAGACTCATAGTTTGCTTGCCACTTTGAGAGCGGTAAGAAAATGGGGTCGGTTTCGCGCTTATCTATTTCTTGAAAAAGATAACGTTGACGAGAAATCCAGCTCACTTGACCTTTATTAATCCGCGCATGATGAAAAATTCTTTCCTTACCAATATTAAGCTCTAAAAGTGAAATGGAGCTCTCAGCACTTAACCTCACCATGGTTCCATCAAGTAAGTAAATCCAAGCATAACTATTTTTAAGTGTTCTCACTTCATCGCCTTCGAGTAATCCACTTCGATAGCGCGCTCTTCCCTCTCCATCTTCTCGTGAGATCAGACATGTTCCATGGCATTCTAAAACTCTTCCCACCGACTCAACGAGGTTTTGTTGACGCAAAGTTACCCGCCAATGGGGCCATTGATCTTTAACCTCTCTCTCCTCTTTCCAGGCCTCAAAGTCTAGCCAGTCATCGACTGAAATATTATCCCACTGAATCATACTTCTTCGCTGGCCTTCGTACTGAAAACTTAAGTCAACTTCACTTGAACCCTCAATCAACTCAAAGTCACCGCGACTTTCCATTCTTTCAATTTGCTCAAGCGTCATATCCGACACCGATGTCTGAGCAAAAAGCAACGGGCAAAGGCCGAGCAAGAAGGTCACATAAACTGTTGATTTTAAATAGTTTTTCATACCTATATTTTCGACTTTTCCAAGTGCTTAAATGAATTTGAGTGACCCTGATCGCCCAGAGAGGGAAATCTTGCCGCAAGATCTTGAATTTAAACTCAAAACAGCAAGAAGCAGCTACACAGATTCAGTTAAACTTGCTAGGATTTGAGGCTTCAAATCCCTGACCATTATGTTTTAAAGGAGTGCCTGTGAGTGGCCAAAATAGCCAAGATAATAGCGAAGATAATAATCAAGACCAAAACGAAAGCTTCTCTTTTCCTCAAGCTGAAAAAGAGATTTTAAAGTTTTGGGATAAAGAAAATATTTTTAAAAAGTCTTTGGATCAAACTCGCGATAAGGCCCCTTATATTTTTTATGATGGACCTCCCTTTGCGACAGGCCTGCCCCACCATGGACACCTTTTGGCCTCAACCCTAAAAGACATTGTTCCTCGCTATTGGACGATGAAAGGTCGTTATGTTGAAAGGCGGTTTGGTTGGGACTGCCACGGCCTTCCCATTGAACATGAAATTGATAAAAAGCTTGGAATGTCGGCCCAAGACGCGGTGGAAAAGCTTGGGGTTAAAGGTTATAACTCTGAATGTCGCTCTATCGTCGATCGCTATGTCAACGAATGGGAGCGAACAGTCAAAAGAATTGGCCGTTGGGTCGACTTTGAAAACGACTACAAAACTATGGATACTCCTTTCATGGAGTCTGTCTGGTGGGTTTTTAAACAACTTTGGGACAAAGATCTTATTTACCGCGGAACCAAAGTCGTGCCTTTTTCAACCGCTCTAGGAACAGCACTTTCAAATTTTGAGGCCGGTCAAAACTACCAAGACGTACAAGATCCTTCAGTCACAGTTAAGTTTGCAATCGATGGAGAAGACAATACTTTTGTTTTGGCCTGGACCACTACACCTTGGACGCTCCCTTCAAACTTAGGTCTTTGTGTCGGCCCCGAAATTGAGTATGTCAAAGTAAAAAATAATGATCTAGAAACTCCAGAGTTTTACTATCTCGCGAAAGATCGCCTAGAGAGCTATAGCAAGAAAAGAAACCTCGAGGTGATAGAAACTTTTAAAGGCAGTGATCTCGTTAAAAAAACCTATACTCCACTGTTTTCATATTTTGAAAAATTAAAAACAGAAGGGGCCTTTCAAATTCTTAGTGATGGTTACGTAACCACGGATGCCGGCACTGGAATTGTTCACATCGCTCCAGCATTTGGTGAGGATGACAACCGAGTGATGAAAGAAGCTGGAATGGGTGAAGTTTTTGTACTTCCAGTTGATGACAATGGTCGTTTTGATGCTCAAGTTACTGACTTTAGTGGGCTCCATGTTAAAGAGGCCGACAAGGGAATTATCAAAAAACTAAAAGACGAAGGAAAGCTTTTTGAACAACAAACGATTGTTCACAGCTACCCATTTTGCTACCGATCAGATACCCCTCTCATTTATAAGGCCATTCCTTCTTGGTATGTAAAAGTTGAGAAGATCAAAGATCAACTTATAGAAAGCAATAATCAAATCAACTGGATTCCTGGCCACATCAAAGATGGAAGGTTTGGGAAATGGCTCGAGGGTGCTCGCGACTGGTCAATTTCAAGAAACCGCGTCTGGGGAACACCCCTTCCCGTTTGGATAAATGATAAAACCGACAAGGCCATTTGTGTCGGGTCAATTGAAGAGCTGAAAAATCTCTCAGGGATTGAACTCAATGACCTTCACCGTGAATTTGTCGACAATATCTCTTTTACGATTCAAGGTGAAGAGGGAACCTACCGTCGAATTGAAGAAGTTTTAGACTGTTGGTTTGAGTCGGGCTCTATGCCTTATGCACAACTTCACTACCCATTCGAAAACAAAGAGGTTTTTGAAAATGGCTTTCCCGCAGAATTTATCGCCGAAGGTCTCGATCAAACTCGCGGATGGTTTTACACTCTCACAATTTTGGCCACGGCCCTTTATGGCAAGCCGGCCTTTAAGAATGTGATTGTAAATGGAATCGTCATGGCCGAAGATGGGCGAAAAATGAGTAAGCGACTCAAAAACTATACGGCCCCAGACGAATTGATGGAAACATACGGTGCCGATGCCCTACGCTTATACTTAATCAACTCTGGTCTTGTTAAGGCCGAAGAGCACCGCTTTTCTGATACTGGTGTAAAAGAGATGGTTCGAAAGGCGCTCCTTCCTTGGTATAACTCATTTAAGTTCTTTTCTACTTACGCCAAGGTTGATGGCTGGAATGTCGACGAGCATTTTGAACTGGGTGATAATATTCTCGATCAATGGCTGCTCTCAAGTCTTCAGACTCTTAAGAAAAATATTGCTCGCGAAATGGAAGGTTATAAACTCTACAATGTTGTGCCAGAACTTTTTACTTTCATTGAAGACTTAACCAATTGGTATATCCGCCTCAACCGTTCTCGCTTTTGGGGAGAAGGGCTCAATAGTGATAAGAAGCAGGCTTACTCCGCGCTCTACA
This sequence comes from Bacteriovoracaceae bacterium, assembly GCA_007116425.1. Taxonomy (GTDB): domain Bacteria; phylum Bdellovibrionota; class Bacteriovoracia; order Bacteriovoracales; family Bacteriovoracaceae; genus SKIL01. The sequence goes on from SKIL01000095.1 coordinate 3,523, forward strand.
CGGCCTTGGATGAACTAACCACCTCGCTGGCCCCTTTTGCTCCTTTTCTCTCAGAGCATATTTACCGTGAGCTTGGAAGTTTTGACAGTAAATCACGGGCCGAATCTGTCCACTTAAAGTCTTATCCAGAGGCCAACGATGAGCTCATGAACCCAGTTCTTGAAAAGGCCGTCGGCCGTCTTCAGCAGATTATCTTGCTTGGACGCCAAAAACGGACTCAAGTACAAATTAAAGTCAAAACTCCTTTAGCAAGGCTGACAATCATCCATCAAGACCAAGCTCTGTTAGATGAAATCAAAAAACTTGAAAACTATATTCAAACTGAACTTAATATCAAATCAGTTGAATACAGTACCGATGAAACAAAGTATATTAATCTCTACGCTAAACCGAACTCTCCGGTTCTCGGGAAAAGACTCGGCAAGCAGTTTGGCGCCTTTAGAAAACACATTGAAGCTTTAAGTGGAGACCAACTCAATACACTTGAAGAACAGGGATCCTTAGAGATTAACGGAGAAAGTTTTGCGCCTGAAGATATACTTATTTTCAGAGAGGCCAAAGAAGGTACTGACGCCATTTCTAATCGCTATATCTCAATCGACCTCGATACCAAATTAACTGACGAGCTGATTGAAGAAGGCCTTGCGCGAGAAATAGTTAATCGAATTCAGCGAACGCGAAAAGACCTCGACTTCAATGTGGACGATAGAATTGTCATTGAGTTTGATGCAGACCCAGAGGTTCAACAGGCGATAGAGACTCACAAAGACTATATCTCTAGAGAGACCTTGGCGCAGAAAATTGAGAGAAGCGACAAGAAAAAAGGTCATTTGTTTACAATTGATGGCAAATCACTCTCTCTCGATATCACTAAGGCCTAACTTTATCGAGGCCATAAGTCATTAAAACTTATGGCCTTTTGACTTCTTTTTTCAAATTCCTGCTTTATCCCGACCCAAAAGTTCCGATAAGATAAAAACGTGAGGTTTGTGATTTAACTCTTTTATCTTTGGGGTCAATTATGTCTTATTCCGTCGACTTATTAAAAACTCAAGTAAAGCTCTACACGAAAACCCGAAAAAGACCAAAGACCCTTAAGTTCAGCTTTCATCCCGAGAAATCTCCCGACCTCAGCGAAACTCTCATGTGTAATTTTTCAGACTTAAAACTCACAGAAGAAGAAAAGCGAAACCTTTCAAAATATCACCGACAAGAAATTTGTTTTTATAAAAATACGCCACAACAAGAAATTGAGCAGTGCTCGCAAGAACTTATCGACGCGATTAACGCTGAAAAATCAAATGGTGTGATTATCCAGGCCGGGAAATGCGGAACCTTTATTTGCCTGGCGGCCTTTTATAGTGGAAAAATTCACCCATCGAAAAGCATTACTTTTGAACTCGACTTAGCGCCCATTGCACTTTTTCCAAAAAAATTAATCCGCTCCAAAAAGTGCCTTAAAGACAATAATATTCAAGTTGTTTTTCGCTTTGCAGGAGACAACTGGATTCAAGACTTCGAGTCTCTACTCTTAGGCCCTGGTCTCACCGACCAATTTAGCTTTATTTCTGACACATCGGATGAGGAAGAAATCAAATTCAAATTTGCAGCATAAATTGACAACTTCACCGCGGCCGAGGATTATTAGAGAATGTTGAGAACAACTCTAATTTTATGCCTCTTTGCGACCTTTTCCCTCTCTGCTGAAACGAAGTTTTCACCTGAGTACTCAGAGGTTGATATATTTCAATTTGTCACAAAAGATGAATTGAAAATGACCCCTTTTCGCTATCGCGCCTATATTCGTCCTCAACTCAGAAGTATTCGCTCAGAGTATTATCAATTGCTCAGACGAGTCCGACCTGGTCACGACTATCTGATAGACCTTAAAACTCAAACCGAAAAAATTGAAACTGAGTGGCGCGACTTTCGAGAATCATGCCCAGAAGTCACAGAGGGTTGCCTACCAGGGATCAAAGCACTTCATCGAGAAGTTCAATCTCTTGATATTCAATTATTAGAAATTCAGGCCCAAAGTTTTAAGAGTTTTTCAAACCTCGACGATATTGAACTCGAAGACATTTTCCGAGTTATGGAAAATATCAACCATATGGCCGCTCACACCTATCGAATGAAAAATACCTTAGAGTATCTTGAGATGCTTACAGAGACCCCGTATCTGCGAGAGGCCCAGTCAAAGAAACGTTTTGAAGAGGATGTGATGCGAATTCGCACGTATTCCGAAGTGCTTGTGACCTCATTGATCCCGAACCGACACAGTCTTATGTTCAATCTTCTGTGGCGCAATTTTATTCGCCCCATCGACAGAGAAATTCTGGGAAAAGATAGTCCTGAGTATCTCATGGTTTACCTTGAAAGACTGAACTACAGCTTTCATGAATTTCATATGCGCTTATCTAAAGGACGCCACCAACTTTCTGAAAATGATCTTCAACTGGTTTCAACTATTCATCGCCGTTGGAACACGGTCATGAGAGTATTAGTAAGAGATATTGGTTTCTAGACAAAAAAAAGGCCCTCTAAAAAAGAAGGCCTTGATTTTTAATTATTTTCGATAAAAATTAGATCTTTCCACCGCGATTGTACTTGAATTGAGATTTCTTTCTTCTCTTTTCAGCTGCAGCAGTTTTCTCTTTGTTTCTGATCGAGGGCTTTTTGTATTCTTGCCGTTTACGGTATTCACGGATGACACCGAAAGATTCACATAATCTTTTAAACTTTTTAAGTGATCTCTCAACACCTCTATCATCAACTTTAACCTTAATCGAACTCTTTGTAGCGTTGCTCACTTGTCATCACCCCCTTTTGATCCAGCGCTAGAAGCTCCTTTAACGAAGCTTTGAAAAATGCTATTAATATAGCAAAAAACAATGACATAAGCTAGGATAGGCACTCTCTAAAGTCAATACTAAACAACGATAGGCAGTATTAATGGGGTCGCTGATTTATGAGTAGACAAGATGATCAACAAAGCCTTTTTGGGCAGGCCAAGGAAAACAATAACTTGAGACCTTTGGCCCATCGATCTAGACCTGAATCTTTCGAAGACTTTGTAGGCCAAGAGGCCATTTTTAAACGCTACCCCTTCCTGCGCGCTCCAGACTTTCCAAGCCTCATTCTATGGGGGCCTCCAGGAGTTGGAAAAACGACTCTTGCAAGTATTATGGCAACCCAGTCAGGTCAGGCCCTGTATCCCTTTAACGCCGTCCTTGGAGGCGTGGCAGACCTCAAAAAGCTTATCGACCAGGCCATCAGAGAAACTCGGGACTTTGGAAAAAACCCAGTTATTTTTATTGATGAAATTCACCGTTTTAATAAGGCCCAACAAGATGCACTTTTGCCCTATGTAGAAAGAGGTGACTTTACATTGATTGGGGCCACGACAGAAAACCCAAAGCGTAGCCTTAATAAGGCACTGCTTTCTCGCACTCAAGTGATTGCTCTTGGAATACTTGAAAAAGCGGATATTCTCAAAATTATTAAGCGCGCCTGTGAAAATCTTCAATTTGGGCCAAAGCTTTCACAGGATCATCTCGAAAAAATATTTGCCCTAATTGCCGATCACTCAAATGGCGATGCGAGGTACGCTCTTAACTTATTAGAGTTAATTGAGCGTGAAATGCGATTTGATGAAGAGCTCTCGCTTGAAAAAATTAAAGAAATTGTTTTAGAGAATGCGCGTGAATTTGATCGAGACCAAGATCGCCATTACGACGTCATTTCCGCTTTTATCAAAAGCATGCGCGGCTCTGATCCGAATGCGGCCTTACTTTGGTTGGCCGTCATGCTCGACGGTGGAGAGGACCCCGTTTTTATTGCCCGAAGATTGGTGATCTTTGCTTCAGAAGATATTGGTAACGCAGACCCGAGTGCATTAAATCTTGCAGTCAGTACTTTACAGGCGGTTCAGCTGATTGGAATGCCAGAGGCGCGAATTAACCTGGCCCAAGCGACAACTTACTTGGCCTCAACTTATAAAAGCAATGCGGCCTATATGGCGATTAATGAAGCGATGGAGTACGTTCAATCGAGACCGACTCTCGCTGTCCCCTCTCACTTAAGAAACTTTCCCCCTAAAGATGCACCACCATACCTCTACCCCCATAGCTATCCCAATCATTATGTTTCTCAGAAATATACGGTCGAGGAACCCCCCCACTTCTATCGGCCGACAGAAATGGGAAGAGAAAGGCCTTTAAAAGAAAGACTCGATGGACTTGAAAAATTATCTCGTAAAAATTAATCCCAACGGGTGTAGATAACCGTCAGCTCTTCCATGAAATTAATATTGGCCACGAAATAACCAATATTCGTTTCAAGGTAGCAAACAAAAGAAGAAGGTGTTTGCTTGTTTAAAAATTGGCAATGGCTTTCAGAAGTGCCATTGGGGCCCACCTCAAAATTTACGGCCCCCGCTTTACAGCCCAGCTCTCTTTCCAAGTATGAGTTAATTAAGAACTGAAAAGAATATTGATCGAGAATATTGTCGGAACAAAAAACGTCTCGCCCGTGTATTTGAACAACACGGTCAATATCAACCACATGAAAGCTACTTTCTTGGTGAAAATTATCAGTTAAAAGCCTTTTACACTCATCTGATGAGGCCGAAACCTGCGAAGCAAAAATAAGCATGAAAATAAGTAAGATGAGGTTACGCATAATATAAAAAGCCTTTTGGAACCTAGCTATAAAATTAAACTAGTCGGATTTTATAGACATAGGTTGACCGCTTGAAAAGACGCATCGAAACATTTATTAAGATTCTATTTTTTTAAGGTAAAACTTAAAATCTTTATTAGTAATCTTTATATACTTTTGCTAGCGTTATTGCGTACACTGTTTATTTTAAAAGATTAAGCTAAGGAGCGCCTCAATGCGCACGACTGCCAAAGCCCTTATACTTTTAATTTTTCTGGCCTCATTTTTAGGGTCAGCAAATGCCCGCCACAATTATTACCCTCAGTCACTCCAAGAAAAAATTGAAAATAATCAGATAAAAGGCGAAGAGTTAAAAGAGAAACTTTTTCGAACTCTTCACTATCCGCATCTAAGACAAGAAAATGGTCCCGATATTCTAGGTTGTGATCTTGCTGAAGATGAGAACTGCTATCGTCAAAAAGATTTAGGTTATCGTCGCGCGCGTGAAGTTCTCTTTGGAAGCCTTCACCTTGAACAAAAAGAAGATGGTCGCTATTTTCTCATCGACATGTATTGCAATATTAAAATTACCGAGGATGAAACGAGCGTTGGGCCTTACCAAATCCCTTCACATATGATTGTGAATACCGAGCACACATGGCCTCAAAGCCGATTTACAAACCGCTTTCCGATCAGACTCCAAAGGTCTGACCTTCACCATCTTTTTCCTGTTGACCCTATGGCAAATAATGTCCGGGCCAATTTTGAAATGGCCGACGTTATTGGTGATCCCATCAGAGAAGAAGATTGCTATGATTCAACCTTTGGTGAAGATATTCTCAGTGGTTCTCAACAGAGATTTGAGCCACCTGCCGAATATAAAGGAATGATTGCAAGGGCCTTACTTTACTTCTCACTTCGCTACCGTGCACCGATCTCGGACGAAGAAGAAATTCACTTAAGACAATGGCATAATGACTGGCCGGTTACAGACTTTGAAAGACAGCGTAACGAGGCCATTTATCAATACCAAAAAAATCGCAACCCATTTATCGACTACCCCGAGCTCGTCAATTTAATCGATGAGTTTTAAGGCATTTTTCATGGCCCTAAAGATATCTGTATTGTCGATATATCCATTGATCTGAAATGCACCTGGGCCATGGGCCAAAGTAGGGATATCTACGGCCGTATGATAGGCCACAGGAGTTGGATAAGTCGCCTTATGTCTAAACTTCGGGTCATCAGCATCTGCCTCTAATGGCGAGTCATAACCAGGGCCACTCCCCCAGCTTACCACTCCGTATACATAAGCATCTTGTCGCACATCTCTCGAATGATTCTTTAATATTCCCCGACCGGCAACAGCACTATGAGGAGCGTAGCCTTGAAGAGAAAGTCCTCCGGTCTCATGATCTGCCGTCACGATGACTAGGGTATCATTCGAATCTTGAGTTTTTGATAAAATGGTTTCAATCGAGCGATCGGCCTCAACCATATCTTCGAGCATTTTCTCTGTCCAGTTCATATGCGAAGCATGATCAACTCTTCCGGCCTCAACCATAAGAAAATAACCAGATTTAGACTTCCCTCTCTGCTCTAAAAACTCAATTGAAAAGTCTGTAATTTGAGAAAGTGAAACTTCTTCATCGGCCCGTTTAAATTCGTAGGCCAAATGATCAAATTCTAAAATCACCACAAGATTTTGATTAATTTCTCTAGGATTTAATTGCTTAAATTCTTCGTGCGAGGTTACGACTTTACGTCCTTGCTCGCGCATCTTTTCAATTAAATTAAGTCCGTCAACTCGCTCTCCGCCCTCTTCCTTAGGTAAAAAGAACTCAAGACCACCGCCAATAACTAAGTCAATTTCAGAACGTGTGGCCAATTGACGAGCAATCTCGGCCTCAAGCCTACGGTGTGGAACATGAGCAAAAAAAGCTGCAGGGGTAGCGTGAGTAATTCGCGTATTCGTGACAATTCCAACAGCTCGATTACTCTCAAGACTGAGATCAGTAATACTTTGTAGTTTTTGAGAGGTTTCAGAAGGATCGAAATTGGCATCTGTCATTCCAATCGCCCCATTATAAGTTTTCACTCCACTGGCCAATGCCGTGGCCGAAGCCGCAGAGTCAGTCACAAAATTATTTGTTGAATGGGTTCTCGCCATCGCCAAATGCTCCATCGACTCCATGGCAAGAGGTGTATCAGAATTATTTTTAAAAATACGTGCGGCCGTAATATGTGCTGGCCCCATACCATCAATGATAAACAAAATTCCGTTTTGAGCATGCTCATGACTTCGCGAGGAACTTCGGTCAGAAGTACAGCTTACAAAAACAAAAGCACATAGAGTTATGGTTAAAACTTTTTGAATTTGAAAAATCATTTTATTAAACCTTTTTTACGTTTTCTTTCAGCTTCTAATTCTCGGCGCAAAGATATCACCATTAAGAGTATAACGAAAATAAAAAAGAGGGCCGCATTAATAGCTGCAGTTTGCAAGGCAAAAAGACCTCCACCGTAAAGGAGGGCCGCCGCGACAAGCCCTTCAAGAACTGCCCAGTAGACCTTTTGATGAACTGGAGGGTTGGGCTTACCTCCCGCCGTAATCATATCCATCACAAATGAACCAGAGTCACTCGAGGTCACGAAAAATGAAATAATGACGATAATCGCAAGAATTGAAGTCAATGACGACAGAGGAAAGCTTTCAAGAAATACAAAGAGTGCTACAGCAACATTATCATCTACCATTTCAAGCAGATGAGTATTTCCCGCATTTATTAAGGAAATGGCCGTTTCACCAAAAACAGTCATCCAAAAAAATGTCATAAGTACAGGGATAAACAAAACTCCGCCGACGAACTCACGAACTGTTCGACCTTTAGAGATACGGGCAATAAACATCCCAACGAAAGGCGACCAAGCAATCCACCATCCCCAATAAAAAAGAGTCCAGCTTCCCATCCACTCTGACTCGCTTCTTGCGGCCGTGTGAAATGTCAGTCGTGAAATATTTTGAAGATAAACCCCCAAGTTTTGGACATACTTATCTAAAATTTCAACGGTTGGACCGGATATAAAAACGAAAAGCATCAAAAGCAAGGCCATAATAATATTAAACTCGGAGAGAATTCGAATTCCCTTATTAACTCCAGTCACAACGGATATGGTTGCAAAGGCCGTGATCACCCCAATTAGAAGAACTTGAACATTGGCATTATTAGGAATTCCAAAAACGTGAGACAAACCGGAATTAACTTGCGAGACCCCCAGACCTAAACTTGTTGCAATCCCAAAAAGAGTTCCCACAACAGCGATAATATCGATGACATCTCCAACTCTTCCCTCAACCTTTTTGCCAAAAAGAGGATAGAGGGTGTAGCGAATACTCAGCGGACGGCCGTAACGAAAGTGACTAAGCGCCAAAGAGAGCCCGACGACAACATAAATAGACCAAGCGTGAAAGCCCCAATGAAAGTATGTTAAAGTCATGGCATTTGAAGCAAGAGATGCTCCAAGTAATTGTCTCCCCTCTGGAGGGTTCGCAAAGTGCGTAACTGGCTCGGCAACTCCATAAAAAAGTAGACCGATTCCCATTCCCGCACTAAAAAGCATGGCCATCCAGCTTGTAAACTTAAACGCTGGTGGCTCATTATCAGGTCCGATTTTCACATCACCATAAGGCCCAATCAAAAGAAGGAGGCAAAAGAGTAAAAGTAAGGCGACTCCACCAATATAGAGCCAGCTAAAGCTATCAGTAATAAAAGCATTAAGTTGATTGAAAAATGTCCCCATTCTTTTATGAAAAAAAACACTCAGTAAAACG
>SKIL01000363.1 GCA_007116425.1 Bacteriovoracaceae bacterium
AAAGTTTAACCAATTAAACATAAAGTCGATAAATAGATGCAATGTAAATTATAAACCTCAAAGGGAAAAAGGCAATGGGTGCACTCTCTGTTCTTTATGAACAGTTCGGCTTAAAAGATATTCTCGATATCTTTGTTGTCGCTTTTATTTTTTACCATGCTTTATTTATTATTCATGGGACACGTGCTGTTCAAATGCTTATTGGACTTGGAATTCTTTTTTTACTTTTTTGGTTTGGACTAACTTTTCAACTACATTCTCTTAATTGGTTGCTTTCTCATTTTTTTGAATTTTTTATTTTAATTATTGTGATTATTTTTCAGGATCAAATTCGAACAGCGTTGTCTCAAGTTGGTGGGCGTAAAAACTTATTTAAATTCTTTGGTCAGGACGAAGAAGACTTTGATTTAGAGGAAGTGGTTGAAACAATGGGCGCCTTAAGTCGGGAGAAAATTGGTGCGCTTGTAGTTTTAGAGCGAAAGAATGGGTTGCAGAACTACATTAATACTGGAACGAGGCTTAAGTCTCAAGTCCATTCAGACATTTTGTACGCTATTTTTCAATCTTCGGGGCCTTTGCACGATGGGGCCGTGATAATTTCTGATGGAATGATTGAAGCTGCTGGATGTTTTTTGCCACTCTCTAAAAATGTTGAAATTGATAGACATCTTGGTACTCGACATCGTGCTGCTTTGGGGATTACGGAAATATCTGATGCAGTAGTTATTACAGTGAGTGAAGAAACTGGGCGCATGAGTATTTGTTTAAATGGACAATTTTACGCTTGTGATAATGAGAGTGTTCTTAGGCAATATTTGAAGCATTTATGGTTAAGTGATTCATTAGATGAGAGCTTGACACCATTAGATATACAAAATGTAAAACCTTAGAGATGATTAAAAAAAGAAACTAGTGTATGGCAAAAGATGTTGGTTCTTCAAAAAAAAGTTTTAAAAAGAGACCGTTAGGAAAATGGACTCTTCGCCTTATTGCTTTTTTTGTGGCATCGACTTTATGGTTTTACGTCGTAAATTCTGAACCAATTGAAGTTCACAAAAGAGTTGAGCTTCACTTTATTACCCCTGAAAATAAAACCATTTCAAATATCATTGATTGGCAAGTTGAGCTTACCCTAAAAGGCGCCAGGGCCTTTATGTATAATGTTTTTGAGTCAGGGGAGCGGGTTGAAGTAAACCTAACTACATATGACTACTCTTCAGGGGGGCCAATCAGTGTGAGACTTACTCCAGGTGATATCCCAGTTCCTTTTGGTGTTGAGGTTGTTGATATTTCTCCGTCTCAGTTTCAAGTGGAACTTGAAAGAGAGTTAACTAAGTCAGTTCGCGTTTCTCCTCAGTTTATAGGTTCACTTCCAGATGGATTGAGATTTGTTAGGAGAGAACTTACTCCTAATGAAGTTTCAGTCACTGGACCACAAAGTATGATTCGTGGTCTTGAGCAAATTAGGACTGAACCTATTGATTTGTCTGGCTTAAGGAATAGTGGAAATGTTGCAGTTCGACCTGCGAGTCCTGATCGACGAATTTTTATCCGACCGACTACGGAACATGGGAGTGATGAGCTTCAGTTAGGTGTTGAAACTCCTACTTTAAGCTTTAGCTTTGAGGTACGTCCTGAGCACGCAAATATTACATTGACCAATATACCAGTCCACTTTCTAGCTTCAACAAAGTCTTTTCGCGCCGACTCAAGACATGTCTCAATTGATGTTATGGCCTCCGAGAGCGAGCAACGACGTTTGCGTCAAAGTGATGTAAGGGTGATAGGTGAAGTTCCAGTAGGAGCTGAGGGAAGAGTTGATGTCCCGCTCAGAGCAGAGTTGCCAGAGGGAGTTTTCCTTCTTAAAATTCATCCAGAAAAAATTCAGGTTACCATTGAGAGTGATTAATCTGCAGCGTTATTCTGTTTATTGAGTTATTTGGGTTCTAGTGATTGCACTTATGAGTAGCGCAGTGGTAAAAGTATTGCGCAAATTAAGGAAAGGTTTATAAAGATGAGCTCAACAGAAAAAAAAGTGAGAAAGTTATTTGGTACAGATGGGATTCGGGGGAAGGCCAATGCTTATCCTATGACAAGTGAGGTTGCGACCGCTCTCGGACGTGCTGTGACTTTTTATTTTCAGTCAAGATCTGCTCAAAAACAAAAAAAGCCACTTATTATAGTAGGAAAAGATACTCGCTTAAGTTGTTATATGCTTGAGCTTGCTTTTGCTTCAGGTGTTTGCTCGCAAGGTGGACAAGTCATTTTGACTGGCCCTCTTCCGACTCCAGGGGTTGCCTTTGTGACAAAGTCAATGCGGGCCGAAGCAGGAGTTATGATTTCGGCCTCACATAATCCATATGATGATAATGGTATTAAAATTTTTGATGCAGATGGCTTCAAATTACCTGATGAAGTCGAACTTGAGCTAGAGCAATTAACTTTGAATCCGCAGGCAATGCCTAAAAGACTCGGGCCTGACCTCGGAAATGCAAAAAGACTCAAAGAAGTTTATGGCCGTTATATTGTGCATGTGAAGTCCTCATTCAGCGATGATTATGACTTGGAGGATTTAAGGATCGTTTTAGACTGTGCCAATGGTGCTGGCTATAAGGTTGCCCCCATGATATTTAGAGAACTTGGGGCCGAAGTCTTTACTGTTGGTGTATCTCCTAATGGACAAAATATTAATTTAAAATGTGGTTCGACTTCTCCGTATGAGGTCCAAGACTCTGTGAAAAAATATCGTGCTGATATTGGACTTTGTTTAGATGGAGATGGGGACCGTGTTATTGTCGTTGACCAAGACTCAAAAATTATTGATGGTGATCAAGTGATTGGGCTTTTAGCAAAAATGTACTTGGATCAAGGGTTGATGAGGCCAGGTGACGAGGTCGTTGGAACAGTAATGTCAAATCTAGGGTTAGAGCATTATATTAATTCTTTGGGGTTAAAGTTTTTTCGTACCAAAGTCGGCGATAGGTATATTGCAGAAAGAATGAGAGAAGTTGGAGCTGTTTTAGGGGGAGAACCTTCTGGTCACCTCATTTTAAAACCTTTTTCTACGACAGGTGATGGCGCTTTAGCGGGTCTAAAACTGGTCGAGGCCTTAAAGTTTTATAAAAAAACAATTGAAGAGCTCGTTTCTCCAATTGCTCTTTATCCCCAGAAAATGATTAATGTGAGAATTAATCAGTCCAAAAAAGTCCCTTTTGAAAGCTCGGAAGTGATTCAAAACGCTTTCAAGAGTT
>SKIL01000327.1 GCA_007116425.1 Bacteriovoracaceae bacterium
TTGCTCAGCATTCATGTCATTTGAAGAAAATATAACTTCGTAGTTTGACTGAAGAGCACTACCTACTCTTGCGTGATCTGAACATCCATAAAGGTGAGAAAGAGAGCTAAGTGTCTGTCCTTCACCTCTAGCGATATCATTTGAAAGGGCCACTTTATTGGCCTCGATAAAAAGTGTCTGAGATTCGGCCGTACCGCTAGACTCGAGTTGGCAGTTTGAAGTTCCAAATGTCATACCAAAAGTTTGGTTACCTGAAACACCATTTGTTGTTGCACCTAGAACTTGGTGGGCGAGACTAGAGCCATCATCAAAAATCATTGACCCTAAACCACATCCTTGTGCCTGATAAGATTGTGCCATTGCTGCACCTGAAAGCATTCCGAAAGCAAAAAATGTTGCAATCATTTTTTTCATAAGACTTCCTCCGTGAAAGTAAATTAATATTGTTCGATTAGTCTAATCGCTGCCGAGGTTAACATCAAGGTTAAAATTTAAATATTTTTTATGAAGATAGACGATTCTCTTTCTGAAAAACCTACTGAAAGGCCCGAACGAAGTCTTCTGCCTTGATATGGAAAATAAGATCTCTCGTGTTTGGTTTATCTGCGATTTGATAGGGAATATTGAGCTTTTGATACAAGCGTTTATGAACTTTTGAGGTAAAAACATAAATATGTTTGATATCCGGATCATTTCGAATCATTTGAGAAGTTTGGGCCAACAGTGTGGACATGCCATCGGCACCTGAATCTGTTGATGAGGAGAGGCGGACTATTTCAATGACTTTCCCCTCACTTCTTTGAGCTGAAGGAACTCTGAAGTTTGTGGCCTTTTCTAATGGAAGAAGTTCCGCCGTTGAAGAGCTTTGGACATAGGCCACACCGCCTTTAATTTGTTGGGGAGGACCTCTCGTGGTTTGTACAATTAATCTCGTTCGAGGTTCAAGCTGTCGAGATGACTGAATAAAGCTTTCAATTTCAGACGGTGTTAAATGAAGTCTTTGGTTATATACATCAGCGACGTGTTGCCAGTAATTTTCAGGCAACTCTCTCAACGGTTGCGAGAATTGATCTTTTCTTGCCAAGTCCATTAATGTGAACTCTACGTCACCGGTATCTGTTTGAATGCGAGCTCTGTAGTGGCCTTGAGATTTAATCTTCTCTGTGAAGTGAGGAGATCGCATCGATTGAATGAACTCGGTTGAGTGGGAGTAATTCTGAACAGACTCAACTGAGTTTCTTGTGTTGAAGTTTTGGACTGTCCTGGCCGCGATAGGGAGAGAGAGGGCAGACGTTGCCGCTGCTCCTAAGCTGGCCTGTATAAGGGCGGCCCTTCGTTGTTCGTGACAATCACTTATTTGGCCAAGTGAGGCCTGCCTATCTTTTTGATCTGGGATAAGTCTCATTTTATTTTGTAAATTTTGGCAGGTCTCTTTTAAGTTTAAATACTCACTCGAATATTGTGCAGTAAGAAGTGCTTCGGGTGTTAGAAGAGCAACCCTTGAACTTGTACCAGCACGAAGGGATGGGAAAAGCCTTGAAAGCCGAGACATTACTGCCGGAGTAAAAAGATCTGGACCCGTCGCAAGTGAGGCCCCGATAAGACTCCACTCTGCACCAGTTTGAAGGCCTTGAAACCGCTGTTTATGCCGACTTCTTTTTTTGGCCAAAGAACAAATGACTTCTTTTTCCCAAGGTTGCCATGTTTGAGCTTCATCGCTATGGAAGAGAAAATGAGATAAAGCAAAGTCAAATCCTTCGGGATATCTCGAACTAAAGGTTAGAAATAGAGGAGAGTTAATTGAGCGCGAGTTGTTTAAAATCTCGCTATGTTGTTCAAGTGCTCTCATTGAATTAATCTGAGACCTTATATGAGCAGAGTGTTCAAAGAATTGGATCATATTATTGTCTAAAATTTGATGTAAATCTTTTCTTGCGGAGTCAGAGATTTCAATTAAGTCACCTCCTCCTGACTCAAGATGATCTGTCACATACGCTTGGGCCCAACGATCAAAACTCTCTGAAGGCCACCAAAGATTTTGAGAGGCAAGAGTTATTTTCCAACGTTCTATTTCATTTCTTTGGTCTTCTAGTTCGATTCTTCTAGAGGCAGAGCACCCAAATCGAAGACATGCCTGTAATCTCCTGTGAGTGATCTCATGTTGTAAATAGCTCTCAATCAAAAGCTGAGCATCGTTGAGCATATTCTCAAAGACTTCTTCTTGCACCTCAGGTGTGTCAATACGGTTTGGTTCAACAAGCCATCTTTTAAAATCTCTCCACTCTTCAATATAGGTTTGAAATTTTTCATTAATAGAATCAAGTTTTTTTGTGAAGAGAGTGAGTTCATAAATTTCACCTTTACCACTTTCGCTTGATAGAACATTATTGATAGCTTTTAGGCTCATATTGTCTAGGATTCCTTGCGATAGGTGGTCGCGGCACATTGGCCTTTGAGATTGTTGAGAGTGTTTGTTTTGTGATGTGATAAGCTCTTTGCATCTCGACTTCACCTGATCGGGTGAAAGTCCGTAAGCGAAGGCTTGCAAAGAAATTGCTAGCCCGAATAAAAAGGTAAGAAGTTTGACCGAGTTCATCACTTTTCTTTTCGGAGAAAAATGTACCGGTCTTTAAAGAGAATCAAATGGAAAGAGCTATTGCCATTATTTAAGAGTGATTTCATTTTCATGTTTATAGCTTATTCGCTTTCCAATTGAAGCTTTTAGTTCTCGCGATAAGGAGTTTTTATCGATTGAGATTGTGCAGCTACCAATTTTCAAAACATCGTTGATATGAAACAGATCCTCTTTATATTGTTGGCCATTTAAAAAAGTTCCATTCGTCGACTTTAAGTCCTTGAAAAAAATTTTTCCAAGGGCCATATCAAAAGTAATTTTTAAATGTAATGTGCTAATATCGGGATCTTCGATGAGATATTGGGCCTTACTTTTTCCCTTACTTCTTTTTCTTCCAAAAGTAATTTCTTTTTCAAGTGAGGTTGAGTGAATTGCTCCATCGATATTTATCTTGAGTATAATATGTGTCATTGAGATCTCCGATATTACTTATGAGAGATATTTTACTCGAAACTGAGAGAATAGTTAAACGTTGGGAATCATGTGCCTAGACTCAATTTAATTATTTTTGGCCTTTTGGAAAATAGTTGACTCATTTTTCTGGCAATTTTAAAAAAGCTAATTTTTGTAGAAATTTTTTCCCTACTTTTTTTATCCACTTAAATGCTTGAAA
>SKIL01000282.1 GCA_007116425.1 Bacteriovoracaceae bacterium
GATGTGGGATGAGATAAAAAAACTCGCTAGTAAATGTTACGAAATAGTTCCTCTGGGATATATGGGGGTAGATATTATACTAGATCCGATAGAAGGACCTATTTTACTTGAAATGAATGCTCGTCCAGGGTTAAGTATTCAAATAGCAAATAATAAAGGCCTATTAGATGCCATACGAAAAGTAGACCAAGATGAAAAACGAAGTCCTTAAATATCTCTTGAAAATGGAAGCCGAGCAGCTCTCACCTGGAACGAGTGGTAATATTTCAATGCGAGACTCTTCTAGTGGCCTGATTGCTATTTCTCCGAGTGGTCTAGAGTATAAAAGTTTAACACATGAGGATATCGTCATTATTGACTTGGATGGAAAAATTGTTGAGGGGAGTAATAGGCCTTCATCTGAAATGGATTTTCATCTCGCTTTGTATCGAGAGCGCAGCGATTGTCAGGCCGTAGTGCATACTCACTCTCATTTTGCAACGACGCTAGCATGCTTAGGAAAAGAGCTTCCGGCCGTTCATTATATGATTGCTTATGCTGGTGAAAAGGTCCCTCTTGCAAACTATCATACATTTGGGACTCCCGAACTAGCGCAAGAAATCTCTAAAAAAATTCAAAACTACTATGCACTCTTAATGGAAAATCACGGAGTGCTGGCCATCGGACCTAGTTTGAAATACGCGTATAACTGTGCAGCAAGTGTTGAGTTCGTTGCCCAAATATACTTACAGGCCATGCAGGTGGGAACTCCAAAGATTTTATCTTCAGTACAGATGCAAGAAGTCATGGCCAAATTTAAGAACTATGGGCAAAAGTAATTAGTATTGATGTTTTACGCGAATTAAATTCTCGGTGTTATATCCTAACGATTTAATATGCTCGACGGCGTGAGCGATCATTTGCTCTGATGGAGCATATTCTCGAAACATTATCCAAAGATAGTTTTGATTGGGAACACCTATGGCCGTCCAGGAGTAATCTTGGGCCAAGGCAATTACAAGAAAATCAAATTCAATCGGCCTAAATGGTGAGACCTTCCAATGAGCATTGGTATCAGGGTTAAAGATTCGGCCTGACTGGGGAATTGCCACTTCTTTTCCAGTAAAACTTCCACGGTTATAGGTAAATTTAATGTCGATAGTTTGTGAGTCTGGATGCCATGTGTAATGCTCAATGGAGTTATATACGTCTCGCTCAAAAGGTGTGAAGCGACCCTTAATGACATACCAAGTCCCTTCAAAATTCTCCATATTAACGTGGTCCACAGTATGCTCGTAGCGAGGATGAGTTGTACAAGAAATGTGAATAATTGCGAAAAATAAAATTAAAAGGCGCATAACTATCCCCTAGAGATCGAATTATTAAGCCATTACAACATATAATAGGAATTATTAAAGATCTTTATGGGCCGTCAGTAACAAATCTAGTAGTCACGACTTAGTATAAACTGTCCCACTATCGTGGGGTTGGTCTCTGATTTAACCATTTTATATTTCTATTTATTTTGGTCTGTTTAGGCCGTATTTTTGAAACTGCCCAATTTTATCAAGAAGGATTTAGGCTAAAACAGACTTCTATTTACAAACCTAAGTCTTTGAAAATTAAGTAACCCCATGATAGTGGGGCAGTTTCGACTAAGTATGGACAAAAGCCTGGATATTTGCGAATATGCCCGTGGCAGTCGGGGCGGTGGCAAGTGTTGTCGTGGTGAACTCCGCCAGGTCCGGAAGGAAGCAACGGTAGCTTATGGCGCTCTGTGTCTCTCGAACCGGCTGCCGTTTTTAAAAAGCTTCTTTGCGCATAGCGAAGGTTTGCCTAAGCCTATCTTTTTCATTAGTTTAAAACATTATTGAATTTTTCAGACCAAAATTTGGATCAGTATGGCCTATCAAGTTTTAGCACGTAAATGGCGCCCGAGACGTTTTCAAGATGTCATCGGACAGGATCATATTACGAAGACATTGCAAAACTCTCTAAAAACAAACCGCTTAGGCCATGCTTATTTGCTAACCGGAACTCGAGGGATTGGGAAAACCAGTATTGCGAGAATTTTTGCAAAGTCCCTGAGGTGTGAATCGAGATTAGAGGATGGAAACCCTTGCGGCAAATGTAATGGTTGCATAGATTTCGACTCAGGCTCTTCTTTGAATTTCATTGAAGTTGATGGGGCTTCACATAACAGTGTTGATAATATTCGTGACTTGGTTGGAAACGTTCAATATCTTCCAACTTCAGGTCAGTATAAAATTTATATTATCGACGAAGTTCATATGCTTAGCTCAAGTGCATTTAATGCACTTTTAAAAACACTTGAAGAGCCGCCTGCACATGTCATTTTCATTTTTGCGACGACAGAACCTCATAAACTTTTAGATACTGTCTTGTCACGATGCCAGCGCTTTGATTTTAGAAATGCTACTGTTGATGATTTGATTGCTCATATTCAAGAAATTGCAAAGACTGAAAACATTACGTTTGAAAATGATAAAATTATTAAGCAGATATGCTTACAAGGGCGAGGCTCTGTCAGAGATACTTTATCCTTATTAGATCAAGTCTTGAGCTTTTCGACTGATCTTCGTGTAGATGAAGAAACGCTTGCCATTTCTCTCGGTCTGGCCAGAACTTCAGTTATTGCAAAAATATGTGAATACTTAATTGGAATGCGGACCAAAGAGGTCACTGATCTATATTTTTCTTTGCTTGAAGAAAATATTAGTGTGAAAAACATTGCGACCTCTATGTTAAACCATATTTATGAAGTTATTGAAAATATTGATAATACAGATAGGCTTGTCAGTGACGGACTTATTGACCCCCAAGTGGTTAAAGACATTAGTGCTGCTGAGTTAATCTGGATATTTGAAACTATTTCAAAAGATACAAGGTGGATTCTAGATTCACTTATTCCAGATAAGGCATTTGTTTTGTTATTGCAAAAAATTGCACAAAGACGTGATTTTTTGATCAATAAACCTACCGCTTCTTCTCAAGAAGTGAATAGTGAAATTAAAAAAAAAAGCACTGACGTAGCTCAAGACGAAGTACAAGAAGCCCCAGTCGAAGCACCACCCATTGCAGAAAAAATCGCAGAAGAAAAGGTTAAGAAAAGCTGGGATGGGTTTCTCTCTTTTTTAAAGACAGAGTCGCCTGGAACGATAACCTATCTGATGCATAGTAATTTAATCAATCCAGTAGACTTACAAACGCAAGCTGATGTCTTTCATATTAATTTAGGTTTTAAGA
>SKIL01000353.1 GCA_007116425.1 Bacteriovoracaceae bacterium
ATTCCCTTTATCCTTTGGGGTTCTGTCTACTTTCAAAAGAAAATTGCCCCACGCTATTTAAAGGTACGTCACGAAGCGGGTAACCTTGCAAGTATGCTCAATAATAATATTGGTGGAATTGCGACGATTAAAAGTTATGTTGCGCAAAGTTTTGAAGTTAATCGACTCAAGAACCAAAGTCTCAATTATGCTAGCGCGAATAAAAAGGCGATTAATCTCTCTTCTAGCTTTTCCCCTCTCATTCGTATGGTAGTTCTCTGTGGTTTCATGTTTGCCTTGATTATTGGAGGAGTTCATACCCTCGAAGGAAAGCTAGCAGTCGGCTCATATAGTGTGCTTATTTTTTTAACCCAACGACTTCTTTGGCCCCTAACCAGACTAGGTGAAGTTTTCGACCTCTATCAGCGCGCAATGGCGAGCTCTACACGCATCTTTGGTCTCATAAAAACTCCAATTCAAATCAATGACGGTAGCAAAGAGATTTCCTATGAAGACTTTAAGGGTGATGTTGATTTTAAAGACGTAAGCTTTAGTTACCCAGGAACAGAAACTCAAACTCTCAGTCACATCAATATTAAAATCCCCCACTCTAAAACCGTGGCGATAGTAGGAACAACCGGCTCTGGTAAAAGCACACTCCTAAAACTCTTGCTGCGCTTTTACGACATTCAAACAGGAGAGATCACTTTAGACGGAGTTCCAATCAAGGAGCTTAGACAAGATAACCTTCGCTCTCTTATTGGCCTAGTCTCTCAGGACGTTTATCTTTTTCATGGAACAGTTCGAGAGAATATTATGTATGGAAGTTTTGATAAATCTGAAGCTGAAATGATAAGTGCCGCCAAAATGGCAGAGGCCCATAACTTTATAAGCTCACTTCCAAATGGATACGACACAATTATTGGAGAACGCGGGCAAAAACTATCCGGAGGTCAACGCCAAAGGATCAGTATTGCGAGAGCATTAATCAAAGACCCAAAACTCTTTATCTTTGATGAGGCCACGAGTGCTGTGGATAATGAAACCGAAGCGGCGATTCAAAGGTCTTTATCTAAAATTACCAAAGAGCGAACGACGATCATGGTTGCCCACAGACTTTCGACGATAAAAAATGCAGATATCATTTATGTCCTGGAAGGTGGAAAAATCATTGAACAGGGGCCTCACGAAGAGCTTCTGAGAAGAAATGGGGTTTATCATGCTCTATGGCAAGTTCAGTCAGGGGCCATCACAGTTGCCAATTAAGTATTTATAAACCTTTTCAATTGGTTTTTGGCACGCTAGCATTTTGAGTCTAACTTAATTATCTTAATTTAAAATTAGGGACTTAACACTATGCGCGTACTTAATGGCCAAGCCTTTTCCTATTTAACGGCAGTTTTCGCCACAGTTTTCGCTCACCTCGCCTTTATGGGTAAGGCATTTGCTGAAAAGATTGAAGATTTAGAAGAGCTCGCCACAGAAGCGGCCACTCAAACCTCATCAGAACTTCAGACCCCTGCTGAGCTGAGCGGCTTTCAAGAGTGGGCCAATGATACCTTTGGTGCAATAGTTGGGTTTTATGGCCCATTTCTCATGTGGGAACTTCCTGTCATTCAAATGCCTCTAATTGTGTTTACAATGCTCAGTGGAGGGATCTTTTTCACCTTTCGCTACGGCTTTGTTAATTTAAGACTCTTTAAACACGCACTTCTCGTTGTAACAGGTAAGTACGATAACCTTGAAGACGAAGGTGAAGTCTCTCATTTTCAGGCCTTAACTTCGGCCTTGTCAGCAACTGTAGGTTTGGGAAATATTGCAGGTGTCGCCATTGCAATTAGTATGGGAGGTGCTGGTGCCGTTTTCTGGATGTGGATTACCGCATTTTTTGGGATGAGTCTAAAATTTAGCAGTTGTACTTTGGCCGTCATGTATCGAAGAAAAGACCCTCAGGGAAAAACTCTTGGTGGGCCAATGGTATACCTACACGATGCTTTTAAGGAAATGGGCTATTCAAAAACGGGTCGCTTTCTCGGAGTTTTATTTGCCTTTCTTACGATTGTTGCTTCATTTGGTGGAGGCAATATGTTTCAGGCCAATCAGACCTATGCCATTATAAGTGCTCAGTTCCCAAATATTGACCCGCTTGCAGTTGGTGTTACTCTCGCCTTTTTTGCCGGAATTGTTTTGATTGGTGGAATAAAGAGAATTGGAGAAGTCACTTCAAAGCTGATTCCGGCCATGTGCGGTTTTTATGTTCTGTCATGTTTGGCCATTATTTTTTCAAATTTCGGTCAAATCCCGGCCATGTTTGCAGACATTATTACTTCGGCCTTCTCTCCTGATGCCGTCTTTGGTGGTTTTATTGGTGTTCTGATTATCGGTATTACTCGCGCGAGTTTTTCAAGTGAGGCCGGACTTGGTTCTGCCGCAATCGCTCACTCAGCAGCAAAGACAAAAGAGCCCGTCAGAGAGGGTGTAGTTGCCATGATTGAGCCCTTTATTGATACTCACCTAGTTTGTACGATGACAGCACTCGCGATCCTCATCACAGGGGCCCACCTTGATCCTTCCGTTCAAGGAGAAGGAGTTCAAATTACAGCACATGCTTTTAGCACGCTTGGCTGGTTTATGCCCTACCTCTTAATGATGGCGATCGTGGTCTTTGCTTACTCGACTGTTATTAGTTGGTCATACTATGGAGAGCGAGCAACCCAATATCTATTTGGCGACCTTGTCGGCCCCAATGCGATTAGACTTTATCGACTCACATACGTATTCGTGATTATTCTTGGACCAGTTCTCACAATTGGAAACGTCATAGACTTTGCAGACCTGATGCTTTTATCAATGGCCTTCCCAAATATTATCGGGATGATTTTCCTAAGTAAGATGGTAAAAGATAGAACGAGAATTTATCTCGATTCAATCAAAGAGGGATATGTTCCAGTGACTGTTGAAGAAGTTATTGAGGAGAAAAAAGGTTAGAGTCTTCATTTTTATTTCCGCTTCGATTCTGCTGGAGCATCTGGCTTAACATATTTGTCATTTGGTCCAGCAGCGTATCAAATCCCAAAAGGTCGCTTGCACAAAAAGCGGCGTGGTCCATGCTTGGCCCAACAAACAGATCATGCATCGGTTTTACTTGAGAGTAAAATTGGTTGTGTACACCTTCTGGCGTTCGTCCGCGCTCCTCAACATCTCTTCTCAAGCGACGATCAAAGCGCAATTGTTCTGGAGTATCAATAAATACTG
>SKIL01000357.1 GCA_007116425.1 Bacteriovoracaceae bacterium
ACTTATCCGCCATTGTCATTGTAATCGCCGCCGTCAACGTCGTCTTACCGTGGTCTACGTGACCAATTGTTCCCACGTTTACGTGTGGCTTACTTCTTTGAAACGTTTCCTTTCCCATGATCCGGTCTCCTTAAAATCAATAAGTAACTTAGGTATCGGCCCAGTTAATTTAGCAGATCTTTATATCTTCTCTTAAAATGAGTCAAGTCAGTATTAACGATAAACAGTTCACTGACAAGAAAAAAACAGTTTTGCCGCTTTTCCTTTTCTACTACTCTTTAAGCAATGAAGTGGAGCTTGCGGCGGGAATTGAACCCGCGACCTCTCCCTTACCAAGGGAGTGCTCTACCCCTGAGCCACGCAAGCAATATTCAATTAAATTTTCCCAGAAAAAAAATGGAGCGGGCGACGCGATTCGAACGCGCGACATCCAGCTTGGAAGGCTGGCACTCTACCAACTGAGTTACACCCGCTTTGGACTGGGCTTGCCATTATTGCCTTAAGACAGGCCATTTTGCAAGCACTAATTCAGGATGGTGGCGAGAGATGGATTCGAACCATCGAAGGGGTAAACCCGACAGATTTACAGTCTGTTGCCTTTGGCCACTCGGCAATCTCGCCATCATAAAAAGAATGGAGCTGGTTATAGGACTTGAACCTACGACCCTCGGTTTACAAAACCGATGCTCTACCAACTGAGCTAAACCAGCACGAATTCACCTGAAAAACGTAGAAACTGTTTTAAACGTAGACTTATTTAAAATCAAGTCTTTTTTAAAAATTCGTTTCTTTTCTACTTATTTTATTTTTGTGAAAAAACTCTTTCCATTGCGATGGCCGAAGCCACTGAAACATTTAGCGATTTAATTGGCCCCATACTTTCCAATGCTATTATATCGTCGACTTGTCGACTAACAGCATTGCCTAGTCCCGTATCTTCAGCACCCATGACAAGGCATTTGAATGGCTTTTTTTCTAAATCTAAATCTTTTACTTCTTTTGTGGCGTGCTCACTTAAACCTAAACAATAAACTCCCATGTCCTTTAATTTTCCAATTACTTTTGGAAGAGATGAAGCCTTTACAATAGGCACAAACTCGGAAGCTCCTGAGCTGATTCTAAAAAAGCTAGGTGTTTCTCCAAAGCCACCACGACTTGCGACAATAATAGCATCAACACCATAAAAAGCTGCCGTTCGCATGATAGCAGCACCATTGTGAGCATCTGTCACTTTATCGAGAGCGATAATTTTTGTGACTTCATTTGAGACTATTTTATCGTATAGCCAGTTTAAGTCCTTTGCTTCCATTTTCGTTGTGACTAAAAATAAATTCGATGGAAAACGCGAATACTGAAATCCCTCACTTTGACAGATATTTTTCGCTCGATCTTGAAGAGAATGAGTTGAAAGGACTTGTACTTCAATCTCATCTTCCGGTGAATCTCCAGACAAGTTTTGAATTCGTGTATTTAATTCTTTTTCGAGGGCCTTTAGTGATTCATCAGTCACATAGAGCGTTTTATTTTTGCGCTCACTATTTTGTAGAGCACATGCAACGCTATGTATTCCCGTTATGATATCAAAATTATTTGTGCTCATTCTCAGGTTTCCTTAAACTAAATCTTTATAAATCTCAGTCATTTTTTCTAAGATTTCGTCTCTTGATATTTTATGGACTTTTCCACTTTTGCGCTCACGAATTTCCAACATTCCATCTTTGGCGAAGTCTCTCTCACCGAAGACTAGCTGAATAGGTAATCCCAAAAGATCGGCGTCCTTAAATTTAAATCCAGGCCCGGCCTTTCGATCGTCATAAATGACTTCCCATCCAGAATCTAGAAGCTGTGTATAGATTTCATCGCATATTTTTGTAGATTCTTCAGACTTCGAAATCGCCACAAAGTGAATCTGCGCTGGCGCGATTGAAGCAGGCCAAATGATTCCATTTTCATCGTGATTTTGCTCAATTGAAGCGGCCACAACACGCGACACTCCAACGCCATAACAACCCATTAAAGGTGGCACGGCCTTACCATTTTGATCGAGGACAGTGAAATCCATCGACTTTGTATACTTATCGCCCAGCTGAAAGATATGCCCAACCTCAATTCCTCTCTTGATCGCAATCACACCTTTTCCATCGCTCGTCAGGTCTCCTTGCTTTGTCAGTCTCACATCGGCCACACGGCAAGGGGTTTGTCCGTCTCGATTGGGCGAAAAGCCGGTATAGTGCATATCTTCTTTCATTCCGCCAACTGCATAAAAGGCATCCAAGTCCACACAGCTATCATAAAGAACTTCCACTTTATCCGAGATGCCTACTGGACCAATAAAGCCTTTTGGAAGTCCAAGATGATCGAGTTCAGCATCTCTTGCTGGTCTCACTTCAAGTGACTGAATGGCGGCCTTGAGCTTAATCTCATTTAACTCATCATCTCCGAGAGTTAGAATCAAAAAGAATTTTTCATTTGTCTCATCAAAATAGACTAGGCTTTTGAGACTCTGAACTTGCGGAACTTTTAAAAATTCACAAACATCGCGAATCGTCGCCATTCCTGGAGTAGCAACGAGTTCAAGCTTTTGTTCTGATTTATTGATCTGCTTTAGGTCTTCCGTATTGCGAATGGAAGAGGCCTTTTCAATATTTGCGCCGTAGCCCGTCTTTTCACAATAGGCGATTTCATCTTCACCAGTATTGGCGACAACTTGAAATTCGTGGGTCTGTTGTTCGGGACCGGCCATCGCTCCAGCGTCAGCGATAACTGCAACGTATTCAAGCCCAATTCGCTTGAGAATTCTCTCGTAAGCATCATACATTTTTTGATAGGTCTGATTTAAGCAATCTTGATCGAGGTGAAAAGAATAGGCATCTTTCATCAAAAATTCGCGCGCTCGCATGAGACCAAAACGTGGGCGAATTTCATCTCGAAATTTTGTATTAATTTGATACAGGTTTACTGGCAAATTCTTATATGACTTTATCGACTTGCGCATAATCTCAACGACGGCCTCCTCATTGGTCGGACTGAGACAAATTTCGGAGTCGCGCTTATCCTTAAACTTGCACATCTCAGTCATGAGCTCCCATCGTCCCGACTCTTTCCATAGCTCACTCGGGGTCACCATGGTCATCTGAACTTCGAAGGCACCACTTCGGTTCATCTCTTCGCGTACAATCCTTTCAACTTTTTGAACTGCCTTTAAACCGAACGGAAGATAATTATAAAGCCC
>SKIL01000096.1 GCA_007116425.1 Bacteriovoracaceae bacterium
CCTTTTCCGATAATGGAGTCGAGAGAAAATTTTCCACCACCAGTAAAGATAAAGGCAAGAAAAGGTACTGCGTAAAGAAGGGCAAATTCTTTAGATTTCCACGGGTCATCAAAATGAACGACAAAAGCTGCCACGAGCATCGTAATAAGGAGTGGGACCGAAACCCATCTCGTTAAAACTCCGGCCATAAAAGCAATAGCACAAAAGAACTCAGCAAAAACCGCGAGTGTAAGGCTAAGGGTTGAGCCGAGTCCAATCGGATCAGGAAAATGTCCAGACATATTGGTGAAATTTGCTAGCTTTGGCCAGCCATGAGCAAAAAGCATCATCCCACCAATTCCTAGTCGCATAATAAGAAGTCCTAAATCGACACGCATAAAACCACCTTGTTTACTGTTTTATAAGTTTTATTACTTAATATTGAATTATTGTAATCCTAGAAGTGACGAGACGTCTAATTTTAAGCTGGTCTTTTCTTTTTGTTTTTCAAAAATCCAAGGTCGTAAGCAGGAGAGTCTTGAATTTTTTGGCGTCGTTTATTGTAAATTTCTGTTGTTCGCACAGATGCATGGCCAACATCTTGAGAAATTTTCCAAAGATCAACTCCGTTTTCGAGTGCTGAACCAATATAGCTGGCCCTTGCAGAGTGAGGGGATATTCGATCACTGATTCCAGCACGTTTACAAGCTTGCTTGAGCATATAATCAATACTCGAAGGGCAAAGTTTTTTATCTAGAACTTGAGTGGCTTGTTTTTTTTCTCGAGGGTTTCTTGTTGGGCGAAACATCCAATCATCCGGCCCAATCGATCGGCCGTCATTTTTCATCCAGTTTAAATAATCCTCGATTATCTCGGCGCATTCAGGGTGTACAACTTTAATTAGCTGTTTTCCACCTTTGGCGGTAACTTCTATGACTTTGTGACCGTTAATGACTCTATAGTCTTTAATTTTAAGACTGATCAACTCTGCTTTTCTTATACCAGTTGAAAAAAGGGTAAAAAGCACTGCTCGATGTAAGTAATAAGAAGGAGAGTTTTTATCAAAACTATACAATACTTTCAAAACGTTATCATCTGACAGGTCGTTCGTTTCTTTTAGAACTTCTTGTCGAGGTCTTTTTATGCTTTTACAAGGATTGAACGACATTAAGTTTTTTTCTGTAAGGAAGTCAAAATAACTAGAAATTGATGAAAGCTTTCGATTAATTGTTTTTGGTGCTAATTTTTGTGACTGTAAAAAATTTCGATAAGCTACCATATGAAATCGTTCGATTTCATTGGGGCGACTGATATTGGGAAAACTTGTGAGAATAAATTGAGCAAATTGATTTATATCAACGCGATATGATTTTTTTGTATGTTCACTTGTAAAGTTTTCAAAAAACTCATACTCAATTTTTTGTTTAAATTCTTCAAATCGATTTAGAGATATCTCTTTACTATTAAATTGATCAGTAGAAGTAATAACTTCTACTTCTTTTGAAGTCTGTGAATTTCTTTTTTTATTGAAGTTCATGTGTTTAATTATACACAATGATAAATATCAAAGTGATAGGGGAGGTTATTTTTTCCTGAAACAAATATTTGATATCACTAAATACTCGGGGCATAATAAAAGTTAATAGGTTAATTAATTTGGAGCTTGATGTGAATTCAGTTTTAGTTTTTACTGGGCCGAAAGAGTTCTGCAACATACTGGTCTTGAACTTGAGAAGTTATTTAGATGTCAGCCCAGATGTGGCCACTGATATAAATATGGCCAAAGAATTTATGTCCGAAAAAAACTATGACCTCATTATTGCATCAAGCGAAACAGAAAGCTCTAAGCCTATTGTTGAAATAGCAGATTTTTTAACGTCTTCTGGTTCACTTTCTCCTCTTGTTTCACTGGGTGACGACCCAAAAGAGGAGTTAGAATATGACCCGACACTTTTATATTCTATAGATCAAATTGATGACATTAAAAGTATTCTTAAAGTCAGTGCCGATATCATAGGGGTAACTCCAAAGGATCTGGCCAAAGCGCCAGTTTCAAAATATTTTCCTATTCCTATAGATCATTTTCACAGTTTAGATGAGAGTCCAGCAGACGTTTATATAAAAATTGGAAGGGGAGAGAAAACTCAATTCTTAAAACGCATTCATAAAGGAGAAGGGCTAGAAGAAGAGGCTGTAAACAGATATGTTGATGGGGGAGTTAAAAATCTTTTTGTTCGCTCTTTAGATAGACTTCACTTTGTTAACACGTTAACTCAACAGATAATTAAAATTTTTAACAAAGAACCCACGAATTCAAATGAAGTTCTAAAGGCCGCAGAGATAGCTCAGGATATTGTTGCTCAAAATATTGATGTTCTTGGAATTACGCCAGAAATTATTCAAATGTCGGATAAGGCAATTGAAAAAATGACAGAAGAAGCTGAAAAACATCCATTGTTAGGAAAACTACTCGAGAGACTAACCAACAACAAAGCTTCTTTTTCTTTTAAACACACACAGTTAACAACCTATATGTGTATGACTATTTTGAGAAAGATTGACTGGGGAAAAAAAGAACAATATAGGACATTGAGTTTTGTGGCCTTTTTCCATGACATCGTTTTACCTAATGACAAAATGGCCATGATTCGAAGTGAAGAAGAGTTAAAAAACAGCGGTCTTGGAGAGCGAGAGAAAGAATACGTTATGAAGCATGCTCAAAAATCAGCAGAGCTCATTCATAAGTATCCACATATGCCTATGGGTGCTGATGCATTAATTAGACAGCACCACGGAGTTTTAAACGGTATGGGGTTTTCTGAAACGTTCTCTGGGAACCTTTCACCTTTGGCCGTGGTTTTTATTGTTGCTGAAGAGTGTGCACATATCGTCTTGAAATCTGAAGATGAAAAGCTAAACAAAAGAAAGATCCTCTTTGAGCTTGAGCAAAAATTTAAAACCTCGCGATTTCAAAAAATGCTTCAAGCTCTTGAAGAAGTACTTTAAAGTTTTGTATAAATATTCATCTACGGTATAATCTCCATTATACCGTAGACATGCGTGCCGCTTCTTTACAGACATTTGGCTTCCCATGGCGAATATATTGAGAAATTCGTAAACCAGCCACCTTCACGAGTTACTGTGCAATTAAGGTTTTTATCACACGGGTATTCAAAATATCCACGTGTAAGCCTCTGCCCATTTGATCCTTTAACTGTGCAGGCCTGATTTCTTTTTGC
>SKIL01000310.1 GCA_007116425.1 Bacteriovoracaceae bacterium
ATCACAATTGGAGTGCCTTTCAAATTGGAAGAAAATGGGTTGAAGGAATAGACCTTAACCTTGACTATGATCAGGATGTAGAGTCTGAAGAGAAAAAGAGTTTGACTCTTATTAGGCAGTCTTTAAAAGAGAGTATGTTGCCTTGGCATTCAAAAAAATCAATTTTGAAGTTTTTTAATAGAGACCTTGGAATGCTCGAAAGGTTTTTTCCTGAGATACCAAAATCATATCTCGCCCGCTATATGCATGACATTTATATCTATGATCGAGGCCAAATGATGGACTCTTTTATGGAAGATGCGTCGTTTTTGAAGGATTTTTATAAGGATGCACAAGAAAGACAACATGCCTTAAGTATTTTGGTTCGAACCTATTTTATTAAAGATGAAGTTTTTATTTCTCACGCCATGTTGTCGCCAATGCAAAGAGATCGTGACCATAAGCTTTATGCCAATCTTGGAAAAAGTTTTACTAAAACGCGAATTAATCGACCTAGCTTCGATGTTTTTGGGAAGACAATTGAGTTTGACTTAAGCCCAAAAGACTGGATGCTTAAAATAATGCGCCACTTGAGGCTTTTAAGAACTATTCTGCCAAGCTGGCATGCTAAAGAAAAAGAAATTGCAAAAGAAATAAGACGTCAGCTTAAAGAAGAGGTTTCAAAACTCGAACATGGGAAACGATACCAGGCGCTTAAAAAGCTTGAAAACATTAAAGGCTATAGACAGGTTCGCTATGAAAAGGCCGCGAGGAGACTTGGGGGTGATAGGTCGTGAGTCAACCTAAACCTGCGGTTGCCGCTGTCATATTTTCTCAGTCATGGTCTGGAGAAATTCTGACAATCACACGCCACCCTCACTTGAAAGCATTTCCGGGGCATACGGCCTTTCCTGGTGGAAAAGTTGATGATCAAGATTATAAGCAAGCAGAGTCTCATGATTCTTTTGGCGATTTAAAAAGGTTTCTGTCTTCTGAATTTTCTAATGCGAGCTTTTTTACTCTTTTGCGTGAGTTAAATGAGGAGCTTGGAATTGATTTGTATTCAAAAGATTTTTCTGTTTTAGATTTAAAGTTAATTGGAAAGGCCACGACTCCTGCATTCAATCCTTTTCGTTTTGAAACACTCTTTTTTGGAATCGTTCTAGATGAAGAAAGTACTCGTATCCTCGATAGGGTTCAGGCCTGTAAAGGGGAAATCTATGATTACAGTTTTAAGACTCCTCGGTCTCATCTCGAAGATTATCTCAACGGAGATCTACTATGTGTCTCTCCAACCTTAAAATTGCTTGAAAGTCTTGCCCATAAATGTGCTTCGCAGATTCCTTTGCCGCTTGATCTTAATCTCCATTATGACGAAAGCAAGGAAGTTCCCTTTTTAGAAACATTGCATGGGCTTCTCCAATTGATGCCTCTTTCAAATACTTTGCCTCCGGCCGCTCGCACTAATGCTTTTTATTTTTATGAAGATCCAAAACGAAGAGTTTTAATTGATCCTTCACCTAGAGATTATGAGGAACTTGAAAAATTAAAGTTTACTTTGTCACGGATTCACTCTGATAAAAAACTAGATGGCCCTTTAGTACACGAAGTATTTATTTCACATCATCATGGGGATCATTACGAATATTCTCATATTTTGGCCAGAGAACTCAATGCTTCGATGGGGATGTCTCAGAGAACTTTTGATTTGATTAAAATGGCGGAAGGTGAGCAGTTTTTTGATGGAATCAATGTCATATTTTATAAAGACGGTGATTCTTTCATTAATTATAAAAGTACAGAAGTGAAGGTCTGGCATACTCCTGGTCATGCCAGTGGACAAATCTCATTGGCCTGTGTTGATAAAAACTGGGTATTTGCTGGAGATTTGTTCCAAACTATGGGAAGTGTTGTTATAGATTCTCATGATGGAAATATGAAGTCCTATCTACAATCGTTACTTCGAGTTATTGAGTTTTCACCAAAGTTTTGTTTTCCCTCTCACGGGCTTGGTGTGGGAGGTACAAAAGTACTTGAAAGAATTTATCAACATAGGCTGGAAAGAGAGCAACAAGTTTTGGACTATCTTAATCACAATAATATTTCCCCTGTTGACGCTGATGTAGATGCTATTTTTGAAGCAATATATGCCCGTGAGGGCCTCAAGGAAAAGCTTCGCCCCTTTGCCCTAGAGACAATAAAGTCGCATCTTAAAAAAATTATTGATCAGGCCGACTAGATCAATCGCTTCTGCCTTGTATAAGTTCTTCAACGATTTCTGGATTGAGAAGAGTCGAAGTGTCTCCCAGTTGATCTGTTTCTTGAGCTGCGATTTTTCTCAGAATCCTACGCATGATTTTTCCAGACCTTGTTTTTGGCAGTTCGCTGACGATTTGTATTTTATCTGCCTTGGCAATCGGACCGATCATTTTGATGACTATTTCATCTAGTTCTTTTTTTAGTTTTTCTATCGTCTCACTTTTGTCCTTGTTATCAAAAATCTCTTTATGACAGATAAGATAGGCATAAATCCCTTGGCCTTTGATATCGTGAGGGTATCCTACAACCGCCGACTCATAAACTTTTGGGTGTTCATCTAGTGCGTCTTCGACTTCCGCAGTTCCAATTCTGTGGCCTGAGACGTTGATAACATCATCAACCCTTCCGGTTATCCGATAGTGTCCATTTTGAAACCTTTTAGCACCATCACCGGTAAAATAGAGGCCTGGGTATGTCGAAAAGTAGGTTTGACGATAGCGTTCATGATCACCATAAATTGTACGGGCCATTGAAGGCCAAGGCCTAGTAATACATAGGTTTCCTTCTGCCACAGACTCTTCAATTTCCTTTCCTTCCTGATCTACTAATATTGGCGAAATTCCTGGAAGGGGATGAGTTGCGCATGATGGAGTGAGTGGTGTGATATGGGCGAGAGGTGAAATCATAATCGCCCCCGTTTCTGTTTGCCACCAAGTATCAACGATGGGGCAACGTTTTTTTCCAACTTCCTCGTTGTACCATTCCCATGCTTCTTCATTGATGGGTTCTCCAACCGTACCAAGAACTTTTAAGCTATCAAGTTTGTGCTTTCGAACGTGTTCAACTCCGGCAGCTTCAAGAGCGCGTATAGCTGTTGGCGCCGTATAAAAGTGTGTGACTTTGATTTCATCGACAATTTGCCAAAATCTTCCAGCGTCTGGCCAGGTTGGAACACCTTCAAACATAACAGTTGTTGCACCGTTAAGTAGTGGCCCATAGGTGAGATAGCTATGTCCAGTTATCCAACCGATATCGGCCGTGCACCAATAGATATCATCTTTTTCCATTTGAAAAACATTATCAAAGGTATGAGCAACATTGACCATATATCCGGCCGTCGTGTGCAGTAGACCTTTTGGTTTTCCTGTTGAGCCTGACGTATAGAGAATAAACAGGGGTGCTTCAGAGTCCATTATTTCTGGGTCGCATTTTGTATCTGCTTTTTGCATTTCTTCTTCAAGCCAAACATCTAGTTTTGAGTTAAATTGAATCTGGTTGTGAGCTCTTTTGGAAACTAAAACTTTAGAAACTGACGGACATTCTTTAACGGCCTCATCGGTAATATCCTTAAGAGGTACGACTTTTTGTCCTCTTAGTCCGCCGTCATGAGTAATAATCATCTTTGCTTGGCAATCATTAATTCGTCCACTGAGTGCTTTGGCGGAGAAGCCTCCAAAGACTACTGAGTGAATCGCTCCAACACGTGTACAGGCCAAGATTCCAATAAGTAGTTCTGGTGTCATACCCATATAAAAACAAACTACGTCGCCTTTTTTGATTCCGTTATTTTTTAAGACATTGGAAAATCGACATACTTGTTCATAGAGCTGTTTATAGGTAAATTCTTTTTTTTGCTCACTTGGATCGTTAGGAACAAAGATGACGGCATTTTTATTGGCGAGCTCAGGATCTTTTATATGCCGATCAAGACAGTTCATACTCATATTAGTTTTTCCACCCTCAAACCATTTTATTTCTAAGTTGTGGAAGTCACCGCTTGAGACCTTTTCCCATTTTTTAAACCAGTCAAAATCACTGGCAACCATTTTCCAGTATTTTTCACTCTCTTTCAAAGATTTTTGATACAACTGTTGGTAAGACTTAAGATCGTCGATCCGTGACATTTTCAAAGCTCCTCATTTTATTTTATCCATCACTGATAAGTTTAATTGTCATGGCCTTATTCGACAAATTTCTGTGGCACTTAAAAAATGTTTCTTTAAATTCAAGTATTTGATATTACTTAGATGTGTATATTTTTACTGTAAATTTATAAAGTTATCTCTTTTTGTATTACTCTCTTAAATAAAGCTATATCCATTTATGTTCTTAACCGAAATAACCGATATGCATACTGTGGTAATAGTATTAACTATTTTTTAAAGGTCATTTTATTTGAAGAATAGAAACATATTAATTTTAAGCTTTATATGTTTTATTCTCTCTTCTTATATAGAGTCGAGAGGATCAGAGTTTAATCTTAACTATTCTAATAATCCATCTTCGTTTGGTTTAAGCTTTTCATCAGATGCAAACCAAGGTCCTTTTGTTCCTAACTTTCAATCATTTCGCTTTGAAAAGAGTGATCCCGTTGATGGGTTTGACTGGTTTGGAGATATGCCATTATCGCCTCATACTCCCTTGTATCAACAAAAAATGAGACAAAGAAGTCTGACACCTTATGATAACATTATTCCTTATGAGCTTATCGAGGGTGCAATTTCAGCAGACCCTTTTGGAGATAATGACCGCTTGGTTGAATCCCAATATCAGGCAAACTTAGAGCTTTTGTCTGGCTCAAGTTTTAATCAGAAGATGAAAGCTGATTATTCTTTATTTGGTTCAACTATATTTCAGGGTGGCAGGTTTCGCTATGGGCTTGATCCTTCTATGATTAACCGTAATCAAGACCCTTGTCGTTCTCGTTTTTTGGGCTTTCAGGTGCTTCCATCTAATATTCAAGGTGTTATTGATGAATTCGATGATTTAACAGGTTCATCTCTAATGCCCTGCAGGCCTCTTGCTAAGAATGGCAGGGCAGAGAAAGATGATTGGTGTTGTGGAGAAATAGCGAAACAAAGCGATTTTTTTCGGGACCTTTCGTCAATTAAATTTCACTCGGTACTTTCTGATCACACTCAAAACTTTGCAAAAAGTCAGCTCGAATCTGGATTGGAAAAACTTGCAAAGGTATTGACACAATATGAAGAAATTCGTGACTCGGCATTAAATGGCTCAGAAGAGAGTCAACAATTGATTGATAATTTTAATGATACAGAAAATCAAGAACCCTTTTTATGCATGCAAAATCTCGATTATGTTTTCCAAAAAATCTCTCAGGAATCTTCCCTTTGTCAATCAAACTTTTTCAACTCTCAAGTTGTTCCGATGCTTCAAGATTCTGATGACAGATGCTCTCGCGGAGAAGTTTGTAACTCTCGGGATCGACGAATGACAGAGGCCGTTGCCCATATCGGTGCCATGATTGAAACACGTACAAGTAACCTCAGTCCTGGAGAGGATGATGATGAATTTCTTCACGCAATGATTGAGTTAAGCTTAGGGGTCGATTTCAAAAGTGTAAACTTGTCAGGCCTACGAAACCGTGGAGTCATTCCCGCTTTTCAAGGGGCTCTTCATGGTATGGGAAATGCATTTGGAGATAATAACCTCGAGATTTCAACATATGAACGCGACCATGCGTATGAAAAGTTTCTAAACTCTATGGCAATTTACGAGTTGGCACGAACAAACAATCGCCTAGATAGATTGACAGAATCAGAGACTGAAGCCATTGAAGATTTTTTTAGAATTGCAGGGACGAACCCTCATTATGCCTACATTATTTCAGATTTTAGAGGTCATGAAAATCCTACAATCGTTGATAAATTCGCTTTTTTTAGAAATCGGTTTTATGGCCCTCGACCTGCTGATGTTTCTGAAGAGCAATGGAGGGAGAATATTAATTCTTTTGTCAGGATTGCTCCTGATTTGGTAAGTTTTTTCGACGATATAGATAACGATAAGTTTGAAGATGATAATGCCCTATTTGAAAAAATGGATGAGATATATGATAAAGTTCACAATAGCTATATAAAGGATGCGATGGTTTCATCATTATTTCTCTACGCTCAGGGAATGCGAAGTCATTGTGAAGAAGCAGTATATTCCTTAGCAGTATCGTGTGCTATCATGAGCTCAGATGATAATAGTATTGATATTACACCATTGGCCGGAAATATAGTTGGACATGCACTTGCTACCGAGAGTTTTGAGCACCATTCAGATATTGCTCGCTTGCTAAATGGATTTTATGCTCATCAATGCAGTAATAATTCAATTTCTCCGTCCGGAAATGTTCAGACTGACTCTCAAGAGCGTCCAAGTATTTCTACCATCCATGAAATTGCAAGTCGTGTGACTGGCTCGTCTTCGTTGCTTGAGAGTCAAGCGGAGACTACGAGACAAAGTATGCGAGATTCTTTGGATGAAAATTTTCAGGAAAGTTTGTATAAAAGCGTAGGTATTAGGGCGGGGAATCCAGCTTTATTTGAAAATATCACTAATCGCTCCTCTGACAGTACTCTTTCTCCTGTTCAGAGCATTGAACAAGAATCAAACATGGTCAACCTTTCAACTGGACTTGAAAATAGAGAACAGAGGTTTGTGGAATCTAATTCTGACTTAAATTCTGAAGTAAACTTAGAAAGGTCCTCGGCCAATTCTTCTCTCTTTAATGTTCAGGACTATAACTCTACTTTTGGATCAAATGATGAAGGTAGCTCTCGACTTTCTACCAGACATCTTCAAGTAGAAAAAAATGAGAATATTATCCAATCGAGAGAGAAAGAAATTAATCGATTGAAGGCCCTTAACTCAAACCAAATAGATCAAAGTTCCAGTCGTGAGGAAATATCTAGGCTTCAATTTGAAATTGAAAGGTTGAAGGCCGAAAATCAGATACTTCAAATTCAAAACGAGATTGATAATGAACAAAGGCAATTGGCCGATTTAAATAAACTTAATGATCAAAGAAAAGATCAAAATTCCTCAGAAGTAGAATCCGGCCGAAATAATGGAAACAGAGGACATTCTTTTGATAGGTCATTTGGCCAACAATTTGCAAATGGTGCTATAGCTGCTCAGACATCTCAGAGTACTTCTGGGTCTGCATCGCCTCAACAAGCATCAAGCTCTGCTTCAAGAACATCCTCACCAACGACTTCACAAGCAGCCTCAAGTTCATCTGGTCAACCGGTAACATCTCAGTCAACAAGTAGCGGTCAATCTAGTATTGGTTTTTTGACTAGTGGACAAGCTCAGTCCCGAGCGGGGAGTTCCGGTGGTAGTGCGCAAAGTTCAACCGGTGTGATTGCAGAAATGGGATATGTTCCGTTTCAACAATTAACCTCTGATATATTGAACTTGGACAGAAACTCAAACCGAGAGAACTTGAGAAGTATCGTGGACGCAGTGAGCTATGCTGAGAGTCGTGGTCATCATCAGTTCGTTTATGATAGTGTGCTATATCAACTTGATGAGGGTGAGTTTTATCCATTGGCCTATGTTGATGAGGAGATGGATAGCGTTGATGAAATAGAAGATCTCGAGTCATTTCTTGAAAAAATGATGGCCCAGTATCAAGACGCCGAACAAGAAGTTAAGCCTACTGATCGAGTTCCTGCCTCTATTGATTTGCCGAAGGGTGATGGAACACGCCATGAGTCGTTGATTCAGTTACTTAACTCAGGTCGAGGTGAGTAAATTAAATTTTGTGATGTGTTATCACTGACTTGGTTAGTCTTGTCACATAATATCTATGCCTAGATAATTTCCCGCAGCAATTTTTTGTCTTTTCACTTTACGACTAGCAGAGGAATAAATTTATGCATGTGCTAAGTAGCGCTTTAAACCCTCAATCTGAAGACTTTAAAACAAATAGTATATTTCATAGATCATTGAGAGACGAGCTTAAACTGAAACTTGAAGCCGCAAAAAAGGCCGGTGGAGAGCGAAATATTGAAAGGCATCGCAAGCGCAAAAAAATGCTCGCGAGAGAAAGAATTGAGGCCATTTTGGACTCTGGTTCACCTTTTCTTGAACTCTCAACTCTTGCGGCCGATGGGGTTTATCCAGAGCCAGTTCCCAGTGCTGGCGTTGTGACAGGGATTGGGCGCGTGCATGGAGTTGAATGTATGTTTGTGGCCAACGATGCGACTGTTAAGGGAGGAACTTACTTTCCGCTGACAGTAAAAAAGCATTTGCGTGCTCAAGAAATTGCGCAAAAAAATCGTCTTCCCTGTATCTATCTCGTTGATTCAGGTGGGGCCTTCCTTCCGATGCAAGATGAAGTTTTTCCAGACCGAGATCATTTCGGACGCATTTTTTATAATCAGGCCCAAATGTCATCAATGGGAATCCCACAAATTGCAGTCGTTTTAGGCTCTTGTACTGCAGGGGGAGCTTATGTCCCGGCCATGGCCGATGAGTCTGTTATCGTTAAAGGCAATGGCACAATTTTTCTTGGAGGCCCACCCTTAGTCAAGGCGGCCACAGGTGAAGAGGTTACGGCCGAAGACCTCGGGGGGGCAGATGTTCACACTCGTAAAAGTGGTGTGGCCGATCATTATGCTGAGAATGAAGAAGAAGCGCTTCATATTACTCGCGATATTATAGAGAATTTAAATTACCGTTCCGAAGGTGAAGCTGCTGGGCAAAGAAAGATTGAGTCCGAAGTTAGACCTCCACTTTTTGAAGCAGATGAGTTGTATGGAGTTATTCCTGAAGATACGCGCAAGCCTTTTGATGTGCGCGAAGTAATTATGCGAATTGTTGATGGCTCTGAGTTTCACGAATTTAAAGCGCGTTATGGTGAAACTCTCGTGTGTGGCTTTGCTAATATTAAGGGACATAAAGTTGGTCTGGTGGCCAATAATGGGATTCTTTTTTCAGAAAGTGCGATTAAAGGCTCTCACTTTATTCAACTTTGTGGTCAAAGAAAGATACCTCTGATTTTCATTCAAAATATTACGGGCTTTATGGTTGGTCGACAGTATGAAAACGAGGGAATTGCTCGCCATGGGGCCAAGATGGTGACAGCTGTATCAACCGTCAATGTACCAAAACTTACTTTGATTATTGGTGGGTCTTTTGGGGCCGGTAATTATGGGATGTGCGGTCGCGCGTATGACCCTAACTTTTTATGGATGTGGCCAAATGCTCGTATCTCAGTAATGGGCGGAGAGCAGGCCGCTGGAGTATTAGCAACAGTTAAACAAGATGGTTTAGCGGCGAGGGGTGAAAAACCTCTCAGTGAAGAGGAAGTACAGAAATTCAAGCAACCTATTTTAGATAAATATGAAAAAGAGGGAAGTGCCTATTATTCAACGGCACGTCTATGGGATGATGGAATTATTGATCCGGCCCACACGCGTGAAGTACTTGCCCTTGGTTTAGAGGCAGCACTTAATCGAAAAATGACTGAACCAAAATTTGGTGTCTTTAGAATGTAGGAGTTCTTGTGAGTAGTGAAAAAAGTGTTCTTGTCGATATAGATCAAAGAGGGGTGGCGTTTGTTACCCTTAATCGACCTAAAATCCACAATGCCTTTAATGAGGAGATGATAGCTGAGTTAACTCAAACCTTTGATGACCTGGCCTCTGATTCTAAGGCCAGAGTTATTGTACTCAAAGGAAATGGAAAGTCTTTTTGTGCTGGTGCAGATTTAAACTGGATGAAAAAGATGAAGGAGTACAGTCGAGAAGAAAACTATTTAGACTCTCTGGCCCTAGCAAAAATGTTTGAAACTATTGATACAATCGCAAAACCCGTTATCGGAGTTGGGCATGGGTCTATCTTGGGAGGTGGAACTGGCCTTGTTGCGTCTTGTGATTTTGTCTTGGCCAGCGAGGAGACAACTTTTGGTTTTACTGAAGTCATGTTAGGTCTCGTGCCGGCCGTTATTAGCCCCTTCGTTGTCAATAAAATCGGGCAAAGTTTTGCTCGAGCATACTTTATGAGTGGCGAGCGCTTTGATGCAAAAGTTGCGTTGAATATGGGACTTGTTCACGAATTGTGTCCTCATGAAAAACTAGATGAGCAAATTGAGAACAAGATTAAGCTATTCTTAAAACCAGGCCTTCAGTCCCAGGTTGCCGCCAAGAGGTTATTGCGAGGTGTGAGAGATTTTTCTTATGAAGGGGATGATAAACTGCGCGATTTTACCTGTCAGACGATTGCAAGTATTCGCGTCGGTGATGAGGCCCAAGAGGGGATGAGTGCTCTTTTGGAAAAACGATCTCCTCATTGGCGAGGAGAGAAATCATGAAAAATCAAATAAGTATTAAGCGCATATTGATCGCAAATCGTGGAGAGATCGCTCTGCGTATTATCAGTACCTGTCGCGAAATGGGGATTGAAACAATCACTCTGTATACGGATACTGAAAAAGATCTTCCCCATGCAAAACTGGGAGATTTTAATATCAATCTTGGATCAGGTCCTTTAAGTGAAACCTATTTAAATATTGATCGCATCGTTGAAATTTGTCGTGAATTCTCTGTCGATGCTATTCATCCAGGCTATGGTTTTTTAAGTGAAAATGCTCACTTTGCTAAGCGACTTGAAAAAGAAAAAATTATCTTCATTGGGCCAAGTGCCGATTCCATCGAATTGATGGGTGATAAAATGGGATCCAAAAAACGCTTGGCGAATTTAGCTGTCCCACTTATTCCTGGTTATCATGGAGATGATCAAGGTGATAAACATCTCTTAGATCAAGCGATTGAGATTGGATTCCCTGTGCTTATTAAGGCCTCTGCTGGAGGTGGTGGGAAAGGAATGAGGATTGTTGAAAAACAAGATGAGTTTCAGTCGGCCCTCGAATCTGCTAAACGAGAAGCGAAAAATGCCTTTGGTGACGATAGAGTTTTAGTTGAAAAGTTTATTCAAAACCCCCGTCATATTGAGGTTCAAGTTTTAAGTGACTCTCACGGGCAACACTTTCATCTTTTTGAGCGCGAATGCTCAATTCAAAGGCGTTATCAAAAAGTTGTTGAAGAGTCTCCATCTATTTCGCTTCATCCTGAGACTCGTGAAAAAATGACAAAGGCCGCAGTCGAAATCACTTCGGGAATTGGTTATTTAGGGGCCGGAACGATTGAGTTCATTTTGGATGATAGTGATCCTAAAAAGCAAAAATTCTATTTTTTAGAGATGAATACAAGGCTACAAGTAGAGCATCCTGTAACTGAAATGGTGACTGGAGTTGATCTGGTTGCTGAGCAAATTCGAATTGCTGCAGGTGAAAAAATTTCTTTCGCCCAAGATGACTTAAAAGTTCGCGGTCATGCAATTGAAGTTCGGGTATATGCTGAAAACCCAGAGCAGGAGTTTCTACCTTCCACGGGAAAAATTACTAAAGTTGGCGATTTCTCTCCAGTGATAAAAGGTATTCGTTTTGATTGCGGTTATAGTGATGGAAATGAAGTGACAATTGATTTTGACCCGATGTTGGCAAAAGTCATCTCATACGCTTCCTGTCGAGATATGGCAGCTAGAAAACTCATTCAGGCGCTTGATCAAACTCCTTTTTTTGGAGTGACAACTAATCGTCAGTATTTAAAAAGGATTTTGGCCCATCCGGAATTTTTAGCAGGAAAAACATATACTCACTTTGCAAAAACTTATGAGGCCGATCTTCTTGAGAAAGATATATCTGAAGATGAAAGAAATCAGCTTTTCGCTGATGTGATTGCTGCCCATTATTTTTATAAGAAATTAAACACTGTTGTTAAAGGTCCATCTAAGGGTCTTTCTAATGATCATCTTAAGAGCTGGTCGACCAA
>SKIL01000012.1 GCA_007116425.1 Bacteriovoracaceae bacterium
GGTCACGATCGTCAAAAGCTTTCAAAGCGTCATGGTGCAACCTCTGTTAAGCAGTATCGAGACGACCATTATTTACCTGAAGCACTGATGAATTATCTCTGCCTTCTGGGTTGGTCGCACCCTGATGAAAAAGACATCTTTAAGCTTGATGAAATTGTCGGGCTTTTTGACCTTAAGAGATTTTCAAAAGGTTCGGCACTTTATGACATTCAAAAATTGAACTTTTTTAATGAACAACATTTAAGGGCGCTTCCTGACGAAGAGATTTTAGAAAATCTCAAAGAGGTGATGCCTTCAAATTCTATCTTTTTTGAAAAAGATCAAACTTGGCAGCTTAGTTTTGTAAAGATTTTTAAAGAAAAGCTACAACTTCTTCCTGAGTATGTAGAGAAGCTTGAGTATATTTACGCAGAGCAAGTAGAGTCAGAGGACTCGACCTATAAAGATGCACTTCGCTGGGAGACAACGGCCCCTATGGCGAAATATTTACGCTCTGAGCTTGAAAGTTTGTCCTCGCAGGGCCAAGTTAGTGAAGAGCTTGTGGGGCAATGGATGGACGTGTTGAAAAAAGAACACAAAATTAAAGGTAAACAACTTTTTATGGGACTACGAGTTTTACTAACCGGTAAGTCTCATGGCCCAGACCTTAAACCATTGGTAGCGATGACGCCTTTTGAGTTGTTGATTAAGAGACTATCTTCGGCCCAGTCCTTAATGAATCAATAATGAGTGAGGAGCTTTTATGAGGCCAATTAACGAAATAACGAGAATTATTTTTCCCCTTGGTTTAACTCTACTTATTACTTTTACCCTTTTTGGTCAGCATGCATGGGCGTTTAATCCTCATCATCGTCTTACGATTGCAGAGCAAACAGAGGTTGCACTAACTCCCGTTGGAGCAAAGCTTCTCGAGAGGCTGGGTGATGTCAGGTCTAATGAGCCTATACTGTTTTACTGTCTGAATCTTTCTTGCGATGAGGACTTTATAGCTTTTCAGAATAGTTCACTGAAGGCCGTGAATGGTCAGTACTTTTCAGCATCTAATGCTCATCTCGGAAAGTTAGTTTATGAAGCACTTGTGCGCTCTAAACTTGCAAATGAAAGCTATTTTAGTTCGCTAGAACTTGAGCACAGAGAGCTTTTAGTGGCCAAGAGAGTAGGAGAGTACCTTATCTCTCGAGAAAATACTTTAGGCCGTTTTAGCTCAGAAGATGACTATGCCAATCACCCGAGATTTAATTATGCTAGAGATCGCCACCGAAGCCTCATTGAGCATCGAAATGCCTTTCTTTCTGGAGAGGCAGCTTTAAGAGAGCTTGTGAGACAAAGGCTTCTCAAGGGAAGCCCTGTTCTTTATTCTGAGAAATCGATTAATTTTTAATTAAAGTGCCGAAAATACCATCCCTGACTTTTCCGCGGTCTCCTGTGAGAAAGGCAGGGTGGTGTTGAGGTTGTATTTTACACCCTTTAAATTACACTTATCAAATTCAACACCTTTTAAGTTGGCGTGTCTAAAATCAGCGCCACTGAAGTCACAGCTTGAAAAACTAGATCCACACAACTGAGACCATCGAAGGTCGGCCTTGGCCAAAAGGCACTCATTAACCTGTGAGTCTCTAAAAGATGTACACTGAAGATTTGAATCTTTTAAGTTTATTCGGTGGTATTGATTTGAAGAAATATTGGCATACTCGAGATTGACCTTTTCAAAGTTACTATGCGTAATTTTAGCTCCAAGCAGTAAGCATCGCTTGAGATTGGCCTTGACGAAGCTTGAGTCCTTTATCGATATTTTTTGAATATCTGAGTTTTCGAGGTTAGATTGAGAGAGATTCGAGTTTAGAACTTTTTTGAGCGTTGTATTATTCGCAAAGTTTTTCTTTGAGAGATTTTTATTGGTTAAATGCTTCATAGTCCTATTCCTTAGATTGTGAAGTGCAT
This sequence comes from Bacteriovoracaceae bacterium, assembly GCA_007116425.1. GTDB lineage: Bacteria > Bdellovibrionota > Bacteriovoracia > Bacteriovoracales > Bacteriovoracaceae > SKIL01. Next base: position 1,942 of record SKIL01000012.1, read on the forward strand.
GCATTTATGCTAAATCAATTAAATAAAAAAAGTAGCGTATCAAGACAGAGATTAGATTAAAAGTCGCCATGCACATAAGGCTTGCTTTTTTTGTATTTTGACTTCGTTTTTTCCGAAGGGGTTATGTGTGAAGAAAATTGTTTATCCCATTAGTGCAAATCCACCAACTTGGGGACACGCAGATATTATGATGCGTGCCGCTAGTAGTTTTGATCACGTTTATTGGGTTGCTGCAATCAATCCAAATAAGCCCAATCCCGCCTTTACGAATCAAGAAAGGGCCGAAATGATGCAGGCCTATGTCGACTATTTTAAGCTTAAGAATGTTACCGTAGAGGCACATGAAGGAACAATTATACGTTATGCTAAGGCCAATGGTGCTCAATTTCTATTGAGAGGCTTACGCAATACTTCAGATTTTCAACTTGAGTTAGAAATGGCGGCCGGAAATCGGGGGATTCAAAAAGATATTGAAACAATTTGCATGTTTACCAAACCGCATTTTGCGACTATTTCTTCGTCACTAGTTAGGGAACTGGCGATTTTAGGTGAGAGGATAGATCAATATGTTCTCAGATCTTTGGCCGATGACATCACTAAGAAAATGCAAAAGATAAAATAAATTACCCCACCGAAATGGGGTAATTCATAAATGTAACAATCACCGTAAAAGTAGGTGTACTTTTTAGTGTAAAGGAATCGACGCCATCAAATTCCATTTTTCAACGCCGATTAGATGCGTGTTACAAATGACTCTGTAACTCTATTGTAGAGTAACTTGCACCTAAGAGAAGCTAAAGTTTCTTACAAAAAATATCACGCTCAATCTTATTTGGTCGGAAATTACTAGCCTATTAAAATTGCAGAACTTCATTAAAATTTGTTTTGCTTTATTAGGCGAAAAATAAATAAAAAACACCTTTTTAAAAAAAGAAATTAGTAAGGGTTTTGATCGTTCAGTGTCATATTTAAGATTCTCATAGAGTTTTTCAACAAATCACTTTCACTTTTCCACACTCTTTCAATTTCCTTTATTGTCGCTTTTAAAGACTTTTCCACATCTGCGACCATGGCATTACGAAAAAGTCTGGCAAAGCCTGATTGTGGAGTGACAAGGTTTTGGTAAACCAGCATTGATTTGAAACCATTCTTATCAGTGGAAAGGATGTCTACCTGGCCGTAAACGGCCTCTGTTGTGTCAGATTCAACGAGCTGCCAGGTCATTTGATAATGACCATCATTCTTTTTTTGCATCTGGTGAACATGAACGTAA
>SKIL01000138.1 GCA_007116425.1 Bacteriovoracaceae bacterium
CATCGACTTGGCGGAAAGAGCTTACTTTTATTTTCAGCACGCTCTCGTTTTGAAGTCGCTAGAGAGATTTTGCTCGAAAGATTTGAAGGGGAGATTCCTCTTTTTATTCAAGGAATGGGTTCAAAAGTTATTGAGGATTTTAAGCAATCTCAAAATGGTATTCTTTTAGGGATGGAGTCATTTGGTGAAGGTATTGATATCCCTGGTGAGGCCTTACAATTTGTTTTCATTGATAAGATTCCAGACTTGAGGATGGATTATGTTATTCAGAAACGTCGCGACTTTTATGACCGAGAGCTTGGTAATGAATTTGAAGATTATTATCTCGCCCATCGCTCGCGCTCTCTTCATCAAAAATTGGGTCGTCTGTTAAGGACAGAGACGGATCGAGGTGGCGTCATTATCGTTGACTCTCGAGTCAAACGTTGGAAAGGGCGAACGCTCGAAAAGTTTTTCCATTTAATGCGGCCTTATGAGTTAGAGCGTGCGAATTTAGTCCAGGCCTGTGATCAGGTGGAGAAGTTTATTTTAGAAGCTGAGGTCGAAGTAAAGTTTGTAGAAAATGAGAGCTCTACTCCAGCTCATTGAGGTATTTGACCTCAATTTTTGTTCCTTCAAAATCTTTGAGTAGGTAGGGAATCGTCATATGCTTTGAGAGAAAAACCCTAAGATATGGAGTTTCTACGATGGGACTATTTTTATTATCTTCCTCTGGATTGTTTTCATAGAGTTTATATTCCGTAGACTGAAGATTTTGTCCGTCGATAATGAGACTTTCAAAGCCTTGTGATATTTTTTCAACGACAGTTGTGACAACTGTGGGTTCGCTTTCAAACTCCCAAAAGTTTTGTCCCTTCCAAACTTGGTAAAGATTTTTTCCAGTTGAATCAAATTTTTTAGAGCGCAAAAAAAGCATCGAACTTGAGCTGGCGGGAGTGGCGATATGAAAGCGAGGGCTCGTATTTAACTCTCTTTCAGTTGTTACCCCTTTTTTGTCAGTAAAGAGGTATAGAAGCTTATTTTTTCTGAGCTCGTAAACATAACGTTCTTCAGTACTATCTTCTCCCAATTGTTTTCTAATATGAACTTCTTGTGGAATATAGTCCTTGTTGACGATGTGCATGATGTTGATGATGAGTAGCTCCCCGGTTGCGACCCTACTGTGAAGCTCCGATGAAAAAAGCAGTGAGTGTTCCCTCTTATCTTTGAAAACCTCAAAGCTCTCCTCTGCGTAGATATTATTATTGCGAAAATGGGTATAAGCACCTCGATAGAGCTTATAAAAATTGTTTTCATTGCCTTGCGTGATACTCATTTTCAACTTCTCTTGAGACAGGTTCTAAAGTTCTATTCTAAGCTCAAAATTTCTGCTAATAAAGCATAAGCACATTTTATCATTAAATTAACAAAGGGATTCCGTATGCTTTCCTATGAAGTTTATAAAATTCTTCACATTCTCACGATCGTTGTCTTTTTTAGCTTTGGGGCGGTAATGCTTTATACCGATGCTCCTAAACACGTTAAAATTATAAACGGTGTTGCTAGCTTCTTGATTCTTGTTGGTGGTATGGGACTTCTTGCTCGTGTTGGCGTTGGTCATGGTGGTGGCTTTCCATTTTGGGTTTGGGCAAAAATGGCCATCTGGTTAGTCTTAGCGGTTGCCTTCCCTGTAAGTGCCAAGAGATTACCTCAGAACCTTAGATTTCCGGCCTATGGGCTATTCTTAGCGCTTTTATTTGCTGCTCATTATTTTGCTCTTTATAAGCCTTATTAATCTATAGCTTATGTCTAAGAGCTCCAGTTCATCGTTAAAAGGGCCCGGCTTGTGGGCCCTCTTTGCTTTTAGTCTACCTTCAATTTTCTCCTCTTTACTTGAGCCTTTGGCCGGAGTTGTAGATACGGCACTGGTTGGTCGCTTAGATACCCAATGGCTCGCGGCCTTAGCGATAGGAACAACAATTCTTAGTACTTTTACCTGGATGTTTAACTTCCTTTTACACTCTTCTACTCACGCGGTTTCTCGGGTTTTGGCCGAAAGCGAAGTTTCTAGCGGTAATGATTCCAAGGTTGCTCAAAGTATACTGATGTCCCTTTATATGGCCTTTGGAGTGGGACTACTTGCCGCACTCTTTCTTTTTTTCTCTAGGCACTTTCTTTATTCGATGGCCGGAGCTGCTTCAGAGAACGGTCATTTTGTTCAATTGATTGAAGAGTATTTTATTATTCGAGTGTTTGGTCATCCTGTTGTGCTTTTATTTGGGACGGCCTTATCAATTATTAGAGGGCTAGGTGCTGTTCGCGCTAGCTTTTTCTTTGTTGCAACTTCCACCTTATTGAATATTTTAATGTCCTGGAGTGCTTTATATGTTTTTGACTTGGGCCTTCGAGGCGTCGCTTTTGCGACGGTATTAAGTTATTTTGTAGGTTTTGTTTTGTGCTTACTTTTCATCATTTTATCACGTCGAGAACTGCGCTCCGATCTTTTTCGTTTGATTCCCGCCCCTTTAGAGGAGTGGTTAAGGTTTGGTCGTAATTCTTTGAACCTTTTTGGACGTTCCGCCGGCCTATCTCTGTCTCTATTTCTTGCCATGAGGGTGGCATCTGAGTTTGGGATTATTGAATTGGCCGCTCATCAGATTATGTTACAGGTGTGGTTATTCGCTTCTTTCTTTACTGATGGAGTTGCAATCTCCGGGAATATTTTAGGTGCTAAATACTGGGCGAAAAAACAATTTGAACTTTTGGAAGAGTTGGTTAAGAACCTTCTTCTTATGGGCGGGAGTATTGGTCTGGCCTTTTGTTTTGTTTATTTGCTCTTTTCAAGTTTTATTCAGGGTCTTTTTACGACAGACCCAAGTGTGATGAATGTCTTGAGTTCAATTTGGTGGATCCTAGCAATCAGCCAGCTAAGTAACGCCTTGGCCTTTTCCCTTGATGGTATTTTATTTGGTCTTGAACGTTTTAATTTTTTAAGACGCCACATGCTTATTGGTGTTGGAGTTGCCTTTTTACCTTTTGTCGTATTGGCCTGGCAGCAGGAGAGCCTTTTGCTTTTATGGCTAGGCTTAATTATCTTAAATCTTTATCGTATGATTAGTGGGCTTTACGCTGTCAAGGATCTATGGCCAAGGTATAAATGAAAAAGACTAAGCCTAAAAATATTGAAGTTCATTTTCAAGCTCCTGGTGCCAAAGGTTTTGGGGCC
>SKIL01000015.1 GCA_007116425.1 Bacteriovoracaceae bacterium
CTTCACCTTCACCTTCACCTTCACCTTCACCTTCTTCTGCAGCACAAAGTCCGTTATTTCTTCCAAAGAAGCTTTCGAAACCTGCAACGACTGCAGCTATCCCCATACCCGCAGCAGCATATTTTGCATGATTTGATTTACTTTCAGCTACTTTGGCCGCTGCGCGAGTTTCCTTAGCTGCCTCTTGTAGAGATTTAATTTGAACATGATTTTCTTCGTGGTCTCGACTGTAGCGAACGGCCTCCATTCTTCTACTTGACCCGTCTTTATAGTCTTCCCATGCAAAGAGGTCTGATAAAAACCAAGCTCCGGCCGCAAATGCAAAAATCAATGCTGAATATTGTTGTCTACAGTGTCTCGCAACTGTTCCACCTACAAACATAGAAGCACTTTGAGCGATAAGTGTTAAGTTTGCTCCTCCCGAAGTTGATGTGCTTTCTCTATCAAGCTTAAGAGTTGAATACTCCATATTTCTTTCAACCGGTTGACGGTTTTGCCCATTTTCTTCGCTCTGTGCTGTTTCTCCTCCTGAGTTAGTTTCAGGGGTTTTTTGTGCAATGCCTGGTACTTCGCCTTCATTAAATAACACATCATTAGCTGAACTACTGGCATGGAGCGCTTGGCCTGGAAGAAGTTGTGTTAAGACTAAACTGAAGACGACCACAAATGATCGCAACGCAACCAATGGAGAAATGAAGGAGTCTTGTTTTACATTATTCATTTTCATAGATTTATCCACCCGTCGTAACTTTTCGGTCTTTTTTATTCGAGAGTTTACGACTTTTTTGGTCTAGTACTCTCTTATTTTAACTTGGTGCACACTGAGAACAGAGTATTCTTTTTCAGGTTGATATAACTATTTGAAATCTTATGGATTTAACGTCTTTTCAGATGTTTAGAGTTTGACATATTTTTGAGGCATCAGCTCAAAGTGTTCGTCGAGGTATTCACCAATAGGGTTGACTCCCGGGTGGGCGAGATGGTGGGCATAGTGCATATGTAAGCAACGCACGCGAGAAAAGTCTTGGACACCTCCAATTCCTCTGTTTGCCAAGGACTCGAGCTGTGAAGAGTTGAGTTCTAGGGTAGAGTCTGGAGAAAATTCTTTTAGGTACCTTTGAAGCTCTTGTTGTCTGAGGTCTCGGTAGCTTGAGTGAGCAAGCTTTAACTTCTCATGCATTGAATTATTAGCAGGTAGAATCTCGTCTTCAAGCTCCTTAATCAGCCCGGTTGACTCCAAATGTGAAATGGCGCGTACAAGCTCCGGATGGGAGAGCCAATAAAGATTGGGGAATGGGTTTTTACGGACAATTGGCCACACTTTTAAAACAGCAGGCCTACCATTTGAAATTTCTCTGACAGGAATTTCATAAATCCCTTCAGGAGCTCGACCTAATTGCTGGTTAATAATTTCCAGATCTGCGGGACTTGGGTTTTTTGACCAAGGGCCTTCTGGTTTGATATGGGTTTCGTTGCTTTTATTCATTTGATGAGTGTCTTACTTTTTAGCTTTGCGCTTCGTCAAATATATTTTAAAAAAGCCATTATTTCGAGACTTTGGACTCCACTAGTGGGAATTAAAGTTGTATGATCTGGATCCTTGATGCCTCAAATTCTCAGGAGCAATAGAGTGATAGAAGAATTCAAAAATAATTTTATAGTTCAAGTTATAAAAGAAGACCTTGCCTCGGGTAAGCACGATAAAGTCATCACTCGCTTTCCTCCCGAGCCAAATGGGCTTTTACATATTGGCCACACGAAGTCGATTTGCTTTAATTTTGCTGTGGCCAAGGCCTACGGTGGAAGATGTCACTTGCGTTTTGACGATACCAACCCAGAAAAAGAAAGTGATGAATATGTACAGGCGATTAAAGAAGATATTCAGTGGCTAGGCTTTGATTGGGGCGAGCATTTATATTTTGCTTCCGATTATTTTGACCAACTTTATGAATATGCCGTGCAGTTGATTAAACTGGGAAAGGCCTACGTTGAGGACCTTTCATTTGAACAAATGCGTGAGTATCGCGGTGACCTTAAAAAACCAGGGAAGAATTCACCTTTTCGAGACCGGACAATTGAGGAAAACTTAGAGCTTTTTGAAAAAATGAAGGCCGGAGAGTTTGAAGAGGGAAGTCGATGTCTTCGAGCAAAAATTGATATGTCGTCACCCAATATTAATATGCGTGATCCGGTTATTTATCGAATTAAAAAAGCTCACCATCACAGAACAAAAGACAAGTGGGTTATATATCCAATGTATGATTTTACGCATGGACTGAGTGATATGCTAGAGGGCATAACCCACTCTCTATGTTCTCTGGAGTTTCAAGATCATCGTCCTTTATATGATTGGTTTTTGGACGAATTGAAGACACCTTGTCACCCACAGCAAATTGAATTTGCAAAACTTAACCTTGAGTACGTTCTTTTATCTAAGCGAAATCTTCTTCGAATGATTAATGAAGGAATTGTATCAGGTTGGGATGATCCTCGACTTCTTACTATCAAAGGTATGAGGCGCAGAGGTTATACCCCGAATGGGATTCGTCACTTTTGCGACTCTATTGGAATGACAAAAAAAGAGAGTTCGATTGCAATGAGTACGCTTGAGTACTCGATTCGGTCAGATCTAGAAAATACGTGTCCTCGTGCATTTGGAGTCGTGCGACCATTAAAAGTTGTGATTACTAACTGGGATGAACAAAAGGTTCAAGATATTGAATGTGCTTATCACCCTAAAGATGAAAGTTTTGGAACTCGCTCTGTTCCCATGACGAGAGAGATCTATATTGAGCGCGATGACTTCATGCTTGATGCCCCTAAAAAGTTTTTTCGACTTAGGCCCGAAGGTTATGTTCGGCTTAAGTTTGGATATGTCATTCAATGTGAAGAAGTTATTCAGGATGAGCAAGGTGAAGTTCTTGAATTGCGTTGTCGCTATTTTCCTGAGACGTTCGCAGGTGCAAGGCCTGAGGGCTTTCCCAAAGTAAAGGGAATCATCAATTGGGTTAGTGCGAGTCACGGAGTCAAAGTTGAGACGCGTTTGTACGACCGACTCTTTACGGTTCCAACTCCAGGAAAAGATGTGGAAAAAGCTTTAAGTGAGTGGCTTAACCCTAACTCATTAGAAGTTGTGTCGAGTTATGTTGAACCGGCGTTAGCAAACTTTAAAGTTGGTGAGCGCATTCAATTTGAGAGACA
>SKIL01000131.1 GCA_007116425.1 Bacteriovoracaceae bacterium
AGATTAGCTAATTTTTCTTCCGTCTGTGCACGAGTTTGCTGAAAAACTTCTTCTCGCCCTTGCTCTAAACCTGCACTATAGGCTTCCTGAAAAGCATCGGCCTTGATTGCGTCGACTCGTTTCTCAACTTCATCTTGTATCCTTCGCTCTTTTTCAGCTTGCTCTTGTTCGTTATGTCCACGGTGCTCTTTAACAATCGGTGAGAGTAAAAAGTCATTTCTCTGAGCATAATCTCTTTCAATTTTTATAGTTTCACGAACCTCTTGAGGATTATAGACTTCCTCGTCCCGAAACTCTTTAAAGTCATAGGCTTCAATGCTACCATCATCTTGAACTATAGTAAGGCCATCGAAGCATTTGAATTCATAATCTTTAATTTCAGAGGCCATACTCTATTCCCTTTATTATACGAGTGTATCTCCATCACCACCGCGTTGAATAAACGCTTTTCCTTGCTGCTCGAGATCCTTACATTTCTGGACAATTTCACTTTGGGCCTTTTCAACATCAGATAGCTTTGTTGGCCCAAGTGCTTCAAGATCCTCCTCTAGCAAGGTAGCAGCTCGGTTTGACATATTTTTAAAGAGCTTGGTTTTAATATCTTCTGGAGCTGTTTTAAGTGCAACCACAAGCTTCTGCTGATCAACCTCTTTAAGTAGGTTTTGAATACCTTTGTCATCAACATGAATAAGGTCTTCAAATACGAACATAAGCTTACGGATCTCTTCGGCCAACTCAGGATCTTTTTCCTCAACTCGAGACATGATATTTTTCTCGTTATTTTTATCCATGAGGTTAAGCATGTCTGCAATTGGCTCAACACCACCAAGCTGATTCGTATCAATCGATCCGAGAGTCGATAGCTCTGTTTTAAGAACATCATCGAGCTGAGCAATTAACTCAGGAGATACATAATCAAGATTTGCAACTCTTAATACAACTTCTGCCTGAAGTGCCTCAGGAAGTCGCCTTAATACATCAACTTTACGCTCTGAATTTAAATGTGCAATAATAAGCGCAATCGTTTGCGGATGCTCATTAATAAGGAAGTTTGATAGTGTTCTCGTGTCTACGAGCTCTAGAGATTCTAGAGTGTTTCCTGTTCCAACATCTACGATCTGACCTAGTAGTTGCTTGGCGCGATCTTCACCAAGAGCATTAACAATAAAGTCTCGACCTCTGTTATCAGCAAATAGTAAGTCCGCATCCTCATTAAGTTGAGAATAAAAATCCTCTAGCACTCTTTTAATTAACCAAATTGGAGCTTTGCGAACATTGGCCATAGCATTAATCATTCGCTTTACATCATTGTCGCGCATATGCTTAAAAATAAGCTGAGTAGTTTCTACTCCCAATGAACTTAGAAGGATGGCAGCTTTTTCTTGACCCGATAAGAGCGAGTATTCTACATCTGGATCTAAATTGTTTTCTGCTACGGCCACGATGGACTCCTTATTAATCAAACGATATTAAGCAATCTGTTTATCTGACTCTGTTGAGTGAATCATTTCATGAACCACTTGTGCAGCCTTTCCAGGGTTTGACTCCACTAGTGATATAATCTTTTCTCTCAACATATTCCCCTCAATCTTTTCGGGGTTAAGTTTTTCTTCAATTTGAGGCAATGCCTCCTCAAGCCCTGGAAGCTTTTGATTGGCCTGTACTTTCTCCAATTCCTCTAAAGTTCTTGGTAAAAAGTCTTCAACACCCTCAACTGTATTATCAGTAATCCATTGAATAAATGGTCTCACAACAAAGAAAAAGAAGAGTGAAATGGCCAAACCAATCGCAAGGTACTTTACAATATTACGAATGAGCTCTCTCATTTCTTGTTCACGGATAAGAGCTTCGATAGAGTCTAAGTCTTCTTGGGCAAACTCCATATTCTTGATTACAATTTGATCGCCTCGATTATCATTTGCACCTAAGGCCGAGGCGACAATTGCTCTAAAGTTAGCAATATCGGCTTCAGACCAAGCTTCATACTGCATAACTTGTCTTCCATCATCACCAATGACAGGGTTACCAGCAGCGTCCACAGCAGGAACTCTTCTTCCGTCAATCATCACAGCTGCAGATATTTTATTAACAGTAGCTGTCGGTCTTTGTGAATGTGTTACAGTCACTGGAACATTAAAGTTTCTTGTCGCAAGCTCTTTATTTACATCATTTCGAGTTTCAGGAATTCCTGGTTGTGGCTCTTCACCAGGTAGATTCGCACGAGCACCGGGGATTCCCTGAGGTGAAGGCCTACTCCCATGTAAAACTTGTCTATTTACAACCTCAGATAATACCGCCGCATCTTCTCCGTTATAGCGAGTCTCTGTTGAAGTTGAGCGAGTGTAATCCATATCCACTGTAACTCTTGCAATTACTTTCCCATTTCCAACAACTCTTGAGAGAATATCTTCGATTTGTTGTTCGTATTGGCGATTCATTCGTTGTACGAGCGCCATCTGATTGGCCGTATTTTCAGTCATTGAGTCACCGTGATTTTCCGATAACTTTTGACCGTCACTATCTAAAATAACAACATCTCGAGGACGCATCCCCTCAATAGCAGATGATACAAGATGTGTAATACCATTGATTTCACTTCTCGTGAGAGTCACGCCTCGACCCAGTTCTAGAACAACCGATGCTGACGGTGTTTCCCTTTCGGAAACAAATGGCGAAGACTCAGGAATAGACAAGTGGACTCTCGCCCTTTGGACACCATTAATATGTCTAATTGTTTTGACGAGTTCACCCTCAAGTGCTCGCTGTCGGTTTACTCGCTGAACGAAGCTGGTAGTTCCAAAACTTTGACTATCAAAAATTTCATAGCCAACAGTTCCACTAAAATTTACTCCCATTGTAGAAATTTCTAAACGCCAACGATCAACCATATCTGAAGGAATACTAATAGTTCTTCCATCACTACTCATTTGGTAGTTAATATTATTTTCTTCAAGAATAATCGCAATTTTCTTTGAGTCGTCCCGATTTAAATCGGTATAAAGTGTTTCATATTGAGAGTGCGTTGCCCAAATAATGAGTGCTGAAAAGACTGCTACAATAAATGCCACAAGGGCCACAAAGCCCATTTTCTTCGAGGCATCTAGACTCATAAAAAAGTCTAAGAAATTTCGATAAATCTTTTCAATAAATTCTTGCACAACGTCCTCCTGACATGGCAAAGAGCCTAATTCATTTAACTCTTATCTAATTATACTTGCATTCTCATAACTTCTTGGTACGCATCAATAACTTTTTGACGTACTTGATTCATTGTTCTAAATGCAATCTCTGCTTTTTCTACTGCAAGCATAGTCTCATGTAAATTTTGCGATCTTCCGCTTACAAGTTTTTCAATCGCCGTATTCGCTTCAACTTGTAAGTTATTCACTTCGGCAATTGATCCAGCTAGCATCTGCCCAAATGACTGAGGCTTTTGCGTACCACCAAGTTGACCAGAGAAGTCTAAGTTAGTACCTTTGATCTGCTCTAAACCACTAGTTTTTAAGTTAGCGCTTTTAGACCAATCTTTGGCACTATAATTTTGTAAAACTTGCTTCATACCGCCTACATCTTGAATTGGCATGACTTAACTCCTTAACGACCAATCTCTAAAGCCTTCATGGCCATACTTTTAGTCGTATTCATTGCATTTACATTGGCCTCATAACTTCTTGAAGCTGAAATCATATTGGCCATCTCTTCCATCACATTAATATTTGGGTAAGCGACATACCCATCCTCATTAGCGTCTGGATGGTGAGGCTCGTACTTCAAAATGGGTGGCCGATTGCTTGAAATAATTTCAGTCGCATGAACCTCTTTGGCCTTGGAGTCTAGCTCTCCTTCTAAAATCTGAGAAAAACTTTTTCTTGAGGGCTCGGCCCCAAACACAACTTCTTTTGGACGATATGGCCCACCTTCAGCTGTTCTCGTCGTTTCAGCATTAGCGATATTTGAAGAAATTGCGGCCATTCGCTTTCTGTTTGCAGACAGTCCTGATGAGCTAATTCTTAAACTTGTTAGTAAATCCATTTAACTCTCCTTATTACTGCCCAGATACAGCGTACTTCTTAAGCCCCAACTTTTTATTAAGAAGCTGAACTGAAGCTTCATATAAAAGTTGATTTTCTGCCATCAACGCTAATTCTCTGTCTCGATCAACATTATTTCCATCTTCAGACACAATACCAGTAACATCTTCGTAGATCTCAGGCTTCAGATTACTAAATCCTCCACTTCCAACATTGAAATGTCCGGGATTCCCCGTTTTCATTCCCATCTGTCCATCCACATCTAATGCTCTAGCTAAAGCATCTTCGAAGTCTAATCTTTTGGCCCGATAGCCAGGAGTTTCAGCATTAGCAATATTTGAGGAGATGAGCTCTTGGCGCATCTTTCTAAAATTGAGCGATGTCGCTAGGGCCTGAATTGTCTTGTCATTATTTACATTCATAATTTCTCCACTTTACTCTTATACTTCACAACTCATTATCTAAGATTTACAAAGTAGACACTTCCGTTACTTCTGTACTCATTAATTTTGTTTCTTAGAGTTCTAATCGATACGCCTAAGATCTTAGCTGCTTGAGTTCTATTTTCACTGGTATGAATAAGAGCTTTCTTAATCAACAACTTCTCAGCTTCTTTTAATGACATGAGTCTTATGCCCTCATTATCATCTTCACTGATTAAGTTAACCGCCTTCTTCTCACCGATCTCAAGGTCTTGCTCTGTCAGGCTCTCACCTTCACAGTTTGCAACAGACGTTTCAATGACAGTTCTTAGTTCGTGAACATTATGCGTCCAGTAGTGACCTAGAATCTTATCCATAGCGCTCTCCTCAAATCGAATGTCTCCACTAGAGCACTCGGCTAAAAAATGTTGAGCAATCATTTCAAGATCACCAACTCTTTCGCGAAGAGGCGTTAAGCTAATTGAGTTATTTGACACATAAGTATAAAGCCCACGATAAAATCTTCCTGAACCAACTAGCTTAGATAAGTTTTTGGTAGTTGTGGCAATAATTCGGATATCAATATCATAGTCTTCTAATTCAGAAAGAATTTGGTGAATACGTTTTTGAAACTCATCTTCCATTCCATCAATATTTGCAAAAACTACTGTTCCAGCGTTTGCTGACTCAAGTGCACCTTTGTTAAAACGTCCTGTTTCTTCATCTCGGTGACCTAGAATCTCATTCTCAACTTGCTGGGCCTCATTTGAACAGTCGACATAAACTAAAGGGCCATCTGCTCGGCTTGAGTTTGAGTGAATAAAGCTTGCGAGGGTTCTCTTCCCAATTCCGGCCTCACCTACGATTAAAACTGGAGCTTTTGAAACCGACACATTTCGTGCAGTTGCAATCGCCTTTTGAATCTTAGGGTCTTTTCCGAAAAGTTCAACATTTACAGATTCCATTTGACCTCCTGTCATCTTCCCCTCCTGGGACTTGGAACTATAGGTTTCTATTTTTTATTTCCATGAGAGCAATCTCTGATCGCGCCATTTCCTTTATATGTTCAGATATATTTTGATCTTCAAGCAGGGCCTGAAATACTTCTAGCCCCTCTTCTGATCTTTGATTAGTTACAAGAGTCATGCCAAGTAAATACCGCACTCTTCCACTATACGTACTTTCAGGAAAGAGCTGCAAAAACTCTTTAGACTTAGTTTCAGCAATCAAGCTATCCTGATCCGTCGATCCTGCTAAGCTTTCGATATATAAATAGAATATTCTCTCTCTGACCTGCCCCATATACTTATGTTCGGGAGCAAATGATTCAATATCATTTAAAATCGCAGAGGCAACTCGTTTAAATCTTTCAACATTTCCCTTTTGATAAACAGAATCCGTATATGCTAGTAGCATTTCGGCCACATCATTGGGGTCATAAACGCTCCTACGCGTTTGAAGGCTCAAAAATCTCTCAAGTGATCTAGCTGCTTGCTCAAAATTCTCTTCGCGATATGAGAGGATTCCTTGGTAATAATAGTGTTTACCGTTTGAGCTATCGATTTCTTTAAGCCTATCCACACCACGCCTTACAGCATCATAGTTTCCTAGTCTTAAATCCTTAATGACTTTCAATTCCTCAAGAAGGAATGAGCTTTTAAGCTTTTCATCTCTTTCAACCCAAATAGGAAAAGTGTGTGTAGGGTGATTGGCAAACTTTTCAAAGTTTTCAACAATCTTATCAAATCGATTATAGAGTCCAAGTTTCACAAAAGACTGGCCAACAATAAAGTTTATGAAAGGATCATTTGCAACCTTATCAACGTAATCCGTTCTATATATTTCCCAAATTTTTACAACTTCACCATAATTAGATTTTTTATACGCATCAAACATCATACCGTAAACGATTTCGGCCGCATCTCCTTGAAAAACTCTTCTTTGCAGCGGAGTAAGACGATTAAGTGGAATTGCATTCAAATAAGTTAAAGCTTCGCGGTATTTTTGATCAACAATGAAAGTTCTTAATCTCGTCAACCAAAGTAATCTTTGGTTCTCGGCACTCAAACTTCCCTCACCGAGATCTCTAGAGTTATTGAAATCTAAAAGGATACGTAGTTCTTTATCTGCATCCGTCGGTTCATATTTTCTAAGGTTCGTAGCAGCGGCATAGCGAATTCTTGCTTCTCTCGTAATTTCAGTCCTCGTAGATCGATTAATCGCATGTCTATATAGCTCTAAAACTTGACCAAAATCACGATTTAGTAATTCATATGACATTGCAAGCCTCAATCTAGCATCAGAGGATCTATCAATATGTGAGTTCTCATTCACAAACATATCAAATAAAGATATCGCTTGATCGTACTGTGCGTTCTGAAAGTATGCTTCTGCCACATTAAATAATAAAGAGGGATGAATTGGTCGACTTAATCCGGGCTTATTTCTCTCATAATCTTTAACAACTTCTTCATACTGCCCTAAATTCATCATCGAGTAATATTTGTATGATAAAAGTACTTGAGATGGTAGGGCCTGTTGAATTGCTCGATCCTGAACCAACTCTCGAATGTCTTCAATTTGATTCAGTTGAGCAAGACTGTAGAGCATGACCTCAGCAGCATGAACAGACTCTTCAAAATCATAATTCTCAGTCGACTCTACATATAAACGCTTAGATAAATCTAACGCCCTTACGTGATCTTTAGATTCAATTGCATTTGTAATAAGAAAATTATAAATGGCCTTTTTAAGTTCGTAATCACTTGTCTTTTCTGCCACATTTGAAAGCATTGCTAATGCCGTCTTTACCGGTTCTCTCTGCCCTCTATTCAAACTTTCTCGAAGCAGAGCGTTCGCCTTAAGGTACTCAATCAATTCGAATTCTGTTCCCTGGCCATACTTCTCTTCGAATAATTGTATAGATTTATACATAAGTCCAAAGTTTCTTCGCCGGTATAAATTGATCGTCAGCTGTAAGTGAGCTTCCATTTCATTTTTTTCATAATCGCGATCTTGAATGGGATAAAAATGCTCTGGAGTCTTTCTTGTTAAATCTATCCTTTGCGATAATGTTGGTGCAAGAGGAGAATAACCCCAAATAAAACTCGCTCCATAGCGAAAGTCTCGGTGCTCAGGTCTTTTTGTTCTCTGCCTAGGAGTTGTATCTTCTCTCAAGTTCGTTGTTTCTCTAACAGTTACACTTTCGACTTCATTTTCACGAGCAGACTCTCTAGCTCTTTGCTGCGCCTCTAATTCACTTTGTCTTTGAAGAGCATCTAAATCCACAGAGCCGACAGGATCTCCAAGGTCAGTACTTTCAACCTCTGCAACCTCTTGAACACTCCCCTCAAGTCCATGCTCTAGGAGATCGCCAGCGTTGGACCAAAAATCCATAACGTATTTTTGATCTCTATCAACATAAAATGAGAAAAGCTCCACATCAGAATTTCTTAATTCAACTTTTATCTGGTGAATATTTGTCTCTCTATCTTGGGTTAGCACTACAGATTGTATATATCTTTCGTTAAGTCTATTTTCATCAATACTTTGGAAAATTTCATTAATAAGCTGGGGGCTTAAAGACCTGATGTAGACGATATTTTGAGACTTATTAATCATAAGTGAATCTCTTTGTGCAAAGAGATTCCACCGTAGATGCGTCGGAGTTGACTCTTGAGAAAAATTTGCGGCCCAAACCTGAAAACAGGAAAAAAGCACCACCAACGGTGTCAAAAGTTTGATCGTAAATTTGATTTTCTGATCACTCATTGAGATGAAACTTCCTGTTCCACATTAGTATTTTGATGTTGAAATAGCTCTTCCTGAGCGACATCAACTAATAACTATTCTACAATTTTTTGAAAAATATTAAAGGAAATTTTTTCTTCTAGGACTTTTTTGCCGTGATGGCCTTTTGACACCAGCAATTTTTGGCCATTTACGTCGATACAATATTGCTGTTTTATATAAGTAGAGATGGTCTAAATGATCGAAAATACAGAACAAATAGTCTCGACTAATTAAGAGAATAGTACTTGATGAAACCCGTTTTACACAACTCTATTTTATTTATCGTAATCGCCCTACTCGGCTCCTGTTCTCTCATGCGAACGAAAGGGCCTTCCCATGCTAAAAGTTCTGACTACCACCTAAGTTCACCATCTAGCGATTGGGAGAAAAGCTGGACAACACTTCCGCCTCACCAATCTGACAAAGCGTACCTCCATCATAACTCCGGATCTATTATTTTGATAAACTCTATTTGTGACCGCTACCAAGAAACGTCTTTACAATTTCTTTCACAGAATCTCTTATCTGGACTAAATGTATCAGAAGTAAAAGAAAGGAAAGAGTTCACATTGGCCGGAATGCCTGCCATGAGTCTAAAGGCAAAAGGAAAAATGGATGATGTTGAAATTTATATTTCAGCAATAACTAACAAGAGAACAAAATGTGTTTTTGATTTCATCCTTATCATTCAAAACGAGAAACACTATAAAGCAGACCTTAAAGATTTTGAATCTCTCATCAATAGTATCAGTTTTGGAGATGAGAAGTGATAAACCTAAAATCTCTGATCAACTTCTTTCTTATCATGGGAGAAATCACAAGACTCTTTTTTCAGACCATTGCGGCAAGCTTTACTCGACCATTTTATCTTTCGCGTGTCTTTGAACAAATTAATGTTCTTGGAGTCGGTTCAATATCAATTACAATCGTCATTGGACTCACCATGGGGTCCGTTATGACATTAAACTTTGGTTATGGACTGATGAAGTTTGGTGGAACAATGTACGTTCCGGCCGTCGTCTCCCTCTCTCTCGCAAGGGAAATGGCGCCTCTTTTTACTTCTCTTCTTATAGCTGGACGAATTGGTTCAGGAATGGCCGCAGAGATCGGCTCCATGAATGTAACCCAGCAGGTAGATGCGATACGGGCCCTAGGAACTTCACCCGTAAGAGTCTTGGTCGTTCCACGCTTTTGGGCATCCGTTATTTCACTGCCTTTACTTAGCGCTATATCCTTTATTGTTGGAATTTTCGGTGGACTTGTTGTCTGTCTGCACGAGTTTGATATGCCGACAGGATTTTATATGCACAAAGTCACCTATACCGTTCAAATGGCAGACTATCTAGGTGGCCTTATAAAGTCTGCTATATTTGGTGGCATCATTGCCATCATCGGTTGTTATAAAGGTCTAAAAACTCGAGATGGAACACGAGGAGTGGGACTAAGTACAACATGGGTTGTTGTAACGAGCTCTATTACCATACTCATTACAAACTTTTTTATCAGTAAGCTTTTTATCGTTTTTTGGGGATAGTGAGAAATGAAGGAACGCAGAGAAAAAATTCTCAAACTAGAAAATGTCCATAAAAGCTTTGGAAGTAAGCATGTTCACCGAGGTGTAAACCTTGAGCTTAATCAAGGTGAAACGATCGGACTTCTTGGTGGCTCAGGTACAGGAAAATCAGTTTTACTTAGAGAAATAATTGGACTTGAATTCATCGATAAGGGAAAGATTATTTTTAAAGGCCAGGACATTCAAAACTTAAATGAAAAAGAGCTTCAAAAAATCAGGCTAGAAATTTCTTATTCTTTTCAAAGTGGTGCTTTATTTGATTCAGTAAATGTTTTTGAAAATATCGCCTACCCTCTTTTTGAACATACAAAAATGAGTCTCAATGAAATCCGTTCAAAGGTTGCAGAAATTTTAGAAATGGTTGATCTCAAAGGTATTGAAGAGTTAATGCCATCAGATCTCTCTGGAGGTATGCAAAAAAGAGTTGGCATGGCACGGGCCATGATTATGCGTCCTGAAATTATTCTCTATGATGAACCCACAGCAGGACTAGACCCTACGAATACAAAAAATGTAGTCGATATAATGAAGAAAATGACGTGTTTGGGCTACTCATCAATATTTGTCACTCATGATATTCCAGCAGCGCTTGAGTTGTGTCAAAGATTGATCATCCTAAATGACGGTATTGTTGCTTTTAATGATGGCCCAGAAGAATTTAAAAAGTCGAATGACCCAATTGTGTTAAAATACAAGCAAGAAGTCCATTATGCTGGCAGTGAAGGTGAGAAATGACCATAAAACCTCAAGATGTAAAAAACTATATAATTTCAGGAATTTTTATGGGCACAGGATTATTTGTTGCCATGATTTTCATATTTATGCTGAGTAGTGAGAGTGCCCTCTTCGCCCCAAAAATTCACTTAAATGCAGAGGTTGAAAATGCACAAAACCTCCGATCAGGTGCTGCGGTACAATTAAGAGGGATAAGAGTCGGAACAGTTCAAAACGTTGAAATTATCGAAGTTGATAGAATTCGTATTACCGCCGCTATTGATGCACGTCACTCACAATGGATAAAAGAAGATAGCTATTTTTCAATTAAAACCCAAGGTGTATTAGGAGATCGCTATTTAGAAATTTTAGGTGGTACAGCTCAAAGCTCACCAGCAAAAGATAAAAGCAATCTAAAAGTAAAAGATAATTCACCAATCGATATGTTTATCAATAAAGGCGAAGACTTACTCGTTGTTTCAGGTCGAATTCTTCATCGACTTGATAAGCTTTTAACAACTGTTGATGATAACTCACTATCAAACATTTTAGAAAACTTATCAAAGACAACAGAGTCCTTGAGTAAAATTGGCGAAATACTAGATGAAGCAGAAATGGGAGAAATGTTTACAAGGATTTCGAGTGCATCTCAAGAGATAGAAGCTACGACAAGTTCAATAAAACGTATCACAGAGCAAGTTGAAACTGGGCCAGGTACATTAAATTCACTAATCTATGACAATAGCCTTCATCAAGATATTCAAACATTATTAGGTGGTGCCCAAAGAAATAGAATACTTCAATTCTTTATAAGAGAGTCAATAAAGCAATCTGACAATTAATTAGAGTTCAAGATGTGAACTTAAGTTTGTCTTCTTTTTAATCTTTTCAATAAGAGTGGTTCTGTTCATATTGAGAAGCTTTGAAGCTTGGTTTTTATTTCCATTCGTTCTATTCAGAGCTTGGCCAATAAGTGAGTCCTCTATTTCAGATAGAGTTCGTTTTAAATCGATCCCATCTTCAGGTAACGTCACATGGGCCTCTAATAAGTCCGAGCTTGGTTTACAAGAAAGAAACTTTGGAGGAAGGTCTCTAGCACGAATGATATTCCCGCCTCTCAAAATAACAAGTCTTTCAATTAGGTTCTCAAGTTCTCGAACATTTCCAGGCCAGTCATAATGCATAAGTAACTCGAGAGACTCGTCATCAAAGTCAAGACT
>SKIL01000159.1 GCA_007116425.1 Bacteriovoracaceae bacterium
ATAGGTAATTAAGTAAGGTTATCTAAACTATTTCCCTCGCACTTTGTCTAAGGCAAAGTGCTTTGCTGTATTTAAATTTCGGAAAAATTTTCCCTTTATATTTTTTGTAAGTAATTTTGAGACAATGTCTCAATGAAAAAAAAGTACACTACCAGTCAGTCGGGACAAGCTGTTGTTGAGTATATTCTGCTCTTTAGTTTCCTTATGTTAATTATGTTGGCATTTGTTAGAGGGATTAACGGGGCCGTCTCTGAGACGATGGGGGGCTTAGCTTACGCACTATCACATCAATTAACGATTGGTGTTTGTGAAAATCTTTGCTTTTACTCTGATTATGCGAATTAATTAAGTCCAGTTGGATAAAGTTGTATGCCAATTTCAATCTATATTTTTCTTCTCATGCAATTATGTTTGGTTGGTTATATTGATATTAAAGTAAAGAAAATTCACAACTATTGGGCGCTTATAAATCTTTTTGTCTACTTGATTTTATTGTTTGTTTTTCCTGAGTATTATATTTTTGGCCTTAAAAGCTTTGTCTTTCCTTTGGCATTTCTTTTTGTTGGTTACTTGCTTTTTCTCTTGAAGATAATGGGAGCAGGAGATTCAAAATACCTTTTTTCATTTTATTTTCTAATTCCTACGGAAGTACAAGAGGAAGCATTTAAGTGTTTAGCATACACGACGGTTTTTGTAGGTTTGTTTTTGCTAACATTTACTGTGGTATCAAATTTTACAAAAGTTCTAAATGCTGTAAAATATATGCAGGTTAATACTATCAAGGAGATCTTCGGCTCAAAGTTTTCCTATGCTCCTGTTATTTTTGTTTCCTGGTGTTGGTTTGGCTATGTTCAATATGTTTAAGAAAAATAATAGTCAGAAAGGTCAAAGTGTTGTGGAGTACGTGCTTTTGTTAGCCGTTATTAGTACATTAACGGTTAGTGTCCTAAGAAGTGATGCTTTAAGAAATGCTTTGGGGGAAGATTCTGATTTAATGAATATACTGACAAGCCAAATGGAGTATTCCTACCGCCATGCCTCGCCTGGAGAAATTGATAATACAAATTACAATGCCATAAATCACGACTCTTATAGAGGTCCAGATGGGTCAAGGTTCTTTTTACCAGAGGATGGTTTTTCAAATTAATGTATTGTCAAAAAAGAATACTCTTATTTCCAGAAAAATCACAAAAAGGTCAGTCTCTTATTGAGTTTATTGTTTCTTTTGCTTTTTCAATCTCAATCCTTTTTTTACTCCTTAGGATAGCTCTCAATTACACAGAGGGTTATGTCATTCATTACGCAAATTTCATGGCGAGTCGGGCCTACCTGGTTTATGAAGATAATTCGAATGTTACAGAGGGTGGAGAGGCAAGAGCTGGGAATTTAGCTGAACAGGTTTTTGATCGCATTTACCCAGTTTTTGATGGAGATTTTAATGTCAATTATGCATCTGTCTCCAGTCCACATGGGAATCTTTTTGTGGGGACATATGCGGAATTTCAAAGAAGATTTTCAGTTCCAATGATTATTGGGACGGCCAGAGAGATGAACTTGGTGACAGAGTCTTTTTTGGGAAGGATGCCTAATAGAGCTGAGTGTTTGGCCAGAACCTGTCAGGCGATGAGAATCCTAGGTGTGCCCGAATGCAACCTTGCAAATACAAAGCATATTACCTTGGCAGATAACGGATGTTGAAGATTTATAACCAAAATATATTAAGAGAAAAAAAGGGAGAGCAAGGGCAGGCCCTTTTTGAATTAGTTCTGTTTCTACCAATTATGATCGTTATGATTACATTCTTTATCACGATTGGTAATGCGATCAATGGTTCTATAAATCAACAAAAGATAACGAGAGCTTATTTTTATTATTACCTAAAAGAACACTCTAAAGGTGTGTTAAAAAAAGATATTGATTCTATGGGAACTAATGCTATCGGAATGATGATGCTTGGATGGGCAGATTATCTGCAAGATTCAGCAACCCCGATTGCATCTTGCTATCGAATGACATCTCTTTTTGGAGATATTGGTTCACCTGGAGAAACGTGCTTATCTAAACAAGATGAGAGTATCTCACAATATATTAAGCCAAAAACTGTCTATGGCGTATGTAGTGCCAACTATGAGCGTCTCGGAGGGACTATCAGACCCCGACAATTGATTGGGGCCGGTGAAACAGTTACCCTGTGTACAAATCAATAGTCAGACCTTTTCTCTAGGGCTTTAGGGTCAAACTTGCCTAGACTCAGTAATGCGTCATTTTTGTTAGAATTAAAGAAAAACCTTAGAGGTTAGTCTTATGAATACACGCGCATTTACTTTGGCCCTAATAATTGCTGGTTTTGCTATGTTTATGGTCTACACCTATATCGAGGATAAGGTGGGAGAACTTAGAACACAGTACGGGCGTGATACAACTGTTGTTATAGCTCAAGAAAACATTGAAGAGCTAGAGTTGATTGATGATAGAAAAGTCACAACCATTACTGTTCCCCAGCGGTTTGCTTTGCCTGGACACTTCTCATCAATTGAAGAGCTTGAAAATACAGTTGCAGCAGTGCCTATTTTACAAGGGGAGCAAATCACTAAACCTCGGGTGACTTACCCAGGAAGTCGAACTGGCCTGTCTCGACAGATTAGTCACGGGATGCGGGCACTCGCAATAAATATTACAGAAAGCCAAGCTGTCTCAAGGCTAATAAAACCTGGTGATCGAGTCGATATCGTTGCAGGTATCGACATTTCTTCTGGCCGTATGGATATGCAAAAAACGATGACAGTTATGCAAGATGTTTTAGTCTTAGCAACGGGGATGAATATGACAAATGCTATTCCCATGATTGGAATTGAAACTCCGAGAGTTATTAGAACTATGAACCTCAATACCTATAACCAATATAATACTGTGACTCTTGAGGTTGATCCCTATGACGCTCAAAAGTTAATGTTTTTGAATTTGTTTGCTGGTTATCAGCCAACTCTTGTACTTAGAAACTCTAGTGATCAGGAAAGAAAAATGCTTCGTCCTTCGCGAATTTTTGACCTTTTGGGTGAGGATGCAAATGAAGCTCGAGCATTTTTTCAACAGCAAAATAATTAGTGAGGTTCAGCGAGGCAGTGAAGAATTTAATTCGCATAATACTTTCAATCTTGACCTTATTCTTTTGGGTG
>SKIL01000324.1 GCA_007116425.1 Bacteriovoracaceae bacterium
ATGTCGTTATCAAACTTTACAGAAAAAACAAACCCGAGAAAAGAAGGGAGACCACTCGATGATTTTCCGGTAAGAATGGGAAGAGTAACTAAGGACAAAGAAGGTAATCCCGTTTTAATCAATCCACAAGGAAAAGCCTACGCTATTAATGAAAAAATTGTTCGAGTTTGGGAGCTATTAAATGGAAAGAATCGCCCTGAAGATGTGATCAGTGGCCTTTCATCAACATACTCCCTAGATCAAATGAGAGAGAATGAAGTCCAAGCTGAAATATTTCAAATGATAAAGAAGTTAAAATCAGTTAATCTGGCAAGTTAGTTGAAGGGCCTAAGAACTCGGCCCTTCAATCTTTTTAGCTTTTTTGAATATTACTTAAGAAGCTCATCCGAAACATCAGACATTTCAATTTGTAAATTATAGTCATCATATCTTGAAGGTAGGTGACTTAACTTAAACTGAATCAATTCTTTAAGTTTTTTGATAGAGATCATATTTTCATTTTGCTTGCGCCAAATGGCATACAAGTTAACCTTCATGGGCTCACCCACATGAAAGGTTTTAAGCCCATCATACTCATCAAGTGGATTTTCAGCTGTATAAAAAACACAACGTCCGCGCTGAGAGAGCTTTTTTATATAATCTAAATGGTCACTATTAATGAACTCTTTTGGATAAATATCATGCTCTTTTAAATAATTAATCAACGTCTTACTAACAGAGTGATCCCAAGAACTACGAGCAAGTGGAATATTTCTCAAAATATCTTTTGGATCAATAAATCTCTTATACAAGTCTTCAGAACAGCAAAACACGACATTAAAGTCTCCAATTTTTGCATAATCTAAACTCTTTCTCCTTGGCTCTCGAACTGAAATCCCCCAGTCAATCAGGCCATTAAATAAATTATCAACTAGTGACTCATGCTCATTCTCACTGTGAGTATTGACCGTTCCAAAAGGCGCAAACAAATCCCAATATTGAGATGTAAACTCCGTCGACACATCATGCGAAAGAGTCTCTTCAATTCCGACATTAACAGGATAACCACCAATCTCATTGGTTGAAATCTTATCTAATAACTTACTTCCTGCCTCAAAAATATCCCGAGCATGCTCATAAATAACCTCACCATCTTTTGTAAGACTCAATCCTTTCGAGCTTCTTACAAATAAGGTTCTTCCAATTTTTTGTTCCAATTTTTTCAATTGCTCACTAATTGTTGACGAGGCCAACCCTTGGGCCCGAGAAGCATCTTTGAGTGACTGCCGCTTGGCAACTTCGTAAAAACAATAAAGATGATTCCAATTAATATCCTTCAATTTCGTCATCGACATAAATAATCTCCAATAAGTTTCTTAGTTAAACAAAAATCTATTTATTTGATAAACGCTTGAGACCAATTCGTCAAACCCGAACACAAAAACGTATAACACATAGTAATTACGAGATTTAAAAGCACCAAAAATAAAAGAATAAAAAGTACAAAACCAAACGATTTTAGGGACTTCGAAGCTCAAGTTAGGATTAACCGAAAAAACAACAAAACACAACCCAGCGCAACATTTTCAATACAAGCCAAATACCATTAAGATAAATGAATGAAAAAAAATATAAAACTTCCCATTTTCTTCCATATTTCCCAACTCGAATTTAGACCTAAATATGAATGGGCACTGGGTAATAGAATTAAACACCCTGAAACAACCAAGCGCGCTGAAAAAATTTATAGTACTTTAAAAAAATCATCTGATATTTTTGAGATTATAAGACCTGAAAATGTTCCACTAAAGCAGATACGAGACGCTCACAATTACCAGCTTATCACCCTCTATAATACGGCCTCAAGACTTGAAGATGGACAAACATTCTACCCTTCTGTTTTTCCTCAAAGAAAAAAGGCCAAGGCCGATCCAACGAATATTTCTCATGCAGGCTTTTATTGCTTTGACTCCGGAACACCGCTCGACAATAAAACATGGACTGCAAGCTCGTGGTCAGCAGCATGCGCTTTTGAGGCCGCCCAAACAATTCTGCGAGGTGAATCGACTTTAACTTATGCCCTCTCTAGGCCTCCAGGACACCATGCTTCGAGAGACAGTTATGGAGGTTATTGTTATTTTAATAATGCTGCAGTGGCAGCGAGATCGCTGAAGAAAAAAGGTCGGGTTGTCGTTCTCGATATTGACTTTCACCACGGAAATGGCACTCAAGAGATGTTCTACAATGATGACCAGGTTTTTGTTATCTCAATTCATGGAGATCCTAGAAGCTATTTCCCTTATTTTTGTGGCTTTCCAAATGAAACAGGAGCAGGAAAGGGCCTTGGTTATAATCTGAATATTATTCTTCCAGAGAGTACAGATAAAAAAGAATATCTTAAATGTCTTAAAAAAACCGTCATACCTGCTATTAAAAGGTATGAGCCAGACTTTTTAATCATTTCAGCTGGCTTTGATACCTACAAGCTAGATCCTATTGGACATTTTTCTTTAGATACTCCCGATTTTTTTGATATTGGCACTGAGCTTGGAAAACTGAAATTACCCACATCAATTATTCAAGAAGGTGGCTACTATACTCCAGATCTTGGGAAGAATGTTAAAAGCTTTTTACTAGGAAGCTATAAAGGTCATTACGGTTCTAAAGGTCAAAAAATTGATTATTCAGAAAAGATGAAAAGCTAATTTAGTAAGGAGGGCCTTCTGAGGAAGACTTTAGGCACTGCTTCAGTCCCTTTTCAATCAGCTCTAAGTTTAAATCTTTGCCAATAAAAACGAATTGATTTTCACGTTTTTCAATAGGAAGATCTGCAGTCGATGGCCAAGAGCTCCCAAGGTCAAAGTCATAAGAGTCGTATACACTTTGAAAGATGACTTTTTTTGGCTGTGTTTCAAAGTTCAATATACCTTTTCCGCGATAAAGATTTTCTCGATAGCGCATAAAAAGAGTACTTAAAAACATCTCTAGTAACGATGGTAAAAGAACCCCTGAAAAACTTATTGATATCGACGAAACTTTCGAGTGGGAGTGAGAATGAGAGTGTGCATGCAAGTCCGGTGCAATATCGTCACTCATAAAGCTTTTATATTCTAAAATGTCTTCACTCTTATTTGGAGCTCTTTCGATAATGCCGGCCTGAGAGTTAAGCTCGGTTAAAATCTCTCTTATTTTCTCCATGCTCGAATTCAGACCTTCCCCTAATTTATCTTGTTTTGAAAAATAAAACATATCAGCAAAGACAATTTGAGAAATAAAAGTCTTCCGATACTCATCGTCAACTTCTACGTCAGCATTATAGATTTTTAGAAAATTAACAGCATCAACAATTGTGATGACAGACTTAAGTTCAAAATTCTCCCGCAAAACAGGATCGACAAGAAACGCCTGCTTAACGGGGCCTGGATCGGCCATCCCTGTGGACTCAATAAGAACAGCGTTAAACTCACTCGCTCGATTTAAAAGCTCTCTCAAACCTTTAATTAAGTCGGTCCTTACAGAGCAGCAAAGACATCCATTATTGAGCTCTATAATAAGCTCTTCATCGGGGGCCAAAATCTCTTGATCAATATTAATATCTCCAAACTCATTTTCTATAAGAGCAACTTCTGGCGCCATAAAGCTTAAAAAGTGATTAATTAGTGTTGTCTTTCCAGAGCCAAGAGGCCCTGCAAATAAGTAGACTGGTTTTTTCACTACCGAACCTCAAACTCTTGAAAAGGAAGAGGAAGAAGTTCACCAAAAGTCGTCTCTCGATCAATACCTTTCAAGTTCCCCATATAAACCTTAAAGTCTTTATCACAAAACTCGGCCATGACTTGCAAGCAAAGAGCACAAGGCATAGTCGCAGGTTCGGTATCTGTAACTACAACAATATACTGTGGCCGAGCGTCTTTTAGATTCGCGACCATTGAAGTGAAAGCGGTTCTTTCAGCACAAATCGTTGCACCATAGCTCACGTTCTCAACATTACAACCGGGAATAAACTCTTCTTTCCCATCGCCATCAATGGCCTTTAAACAGGCACCAACTAAAAACTTAGAATAAGGTGCATGGGCATGAGTTCTTGCCTTGAGAGCGACCTCATAAGCTTTTTTAACATCATCACTAAGATTTAGCTGAGTCATATAAATTCTCCAATTGTTCAATATTTGATTGTGCGTGCTGATCCTTACCTTCAATTTCGACTTGTTTTATTTTTGCAAATCGTTTTGAAATTTTATCTGATGTCACATGAATTTGCTTCACATCTTTACTAACAGTATCAATATGCTTTGCAAGATTATCCCATCTACTTTGGTAGCGATCAAACTCATCACCTAAACGATTAATTTCTTCATGAATAATACTCATATACTTATTTCTCTCAAGATTGAGTAAAATCATCTGAACAGTTGTAAGCGTCGCCAAAAAGGTTGTTGGTGAAGTTAGCCAAACCCGATTCTGATGAGCATAGTCGATAAGTTCAGGATGGTAGGCATGGATTTCAGCAAAGATGGCCTCGGCAGGCAAGAAAAGAATTGCTTGATCGGCCGTCTCTCCTTTCAAAATATACTTTGAAGAAATATCATCAATATGTTTTTTCACGTTATGAACAAATTCTTTTTGGGCCGCCAATTTTTGAGCATCAGAAAGTTCTCGATCTAGCATCCGTTTAAAATTTTCGAGCGGAAATTTTGAATCGACACATAAAAGTCCAATCGGTTCGGGTAAGAAAATTGCCGCATCTATAATTTTCGAATTACTTAAAGAATATTGCATTTTATAAACACTCTGATTGTTTTCTCCAAATACAGAGCTTAAAATTTGCTTTAGGTGAACTTCTCCAAAAATCCCTCGACTTTTTTTATCAGTCAAAATATCTTGCAATGAAATAACATTACTTGAAAGAGAGTCGATCTTTTTTTGTGCTTCATCTATCTTGGCCAGTCTTTCGATAACGTTTTGAAACGTCTGATTCGTCTTCTTAAAACCTTCATCTAAGTTCTCACGCACTTTTGTAGAAATTTTTTCTAGGCTCCCCTCCATACTCTTTCTAAGCACTTCAAACTCTTCAGACTGAGATTTTGTCAAATCAATATGAAAACGTGAAAAGCGCTCCACTAGTGTTTCTCGAAGTAGGGAAAAATCCTCTTTTATCGATGCCGTATTCTTAGCATTTTGAGTATCCAACTTGGCCTGAGTGAGGTTTGGAATTCCTTCAACCTGAGACTTCAGTGCGGAGAACCTCTCAGAAAAATCTTTTGTTAAGTCACTCAATTCAGTATGCGTCTCATTAGATTTAAACTTGTGAAAAACTAGAAATATAAGAACGATACTTAAGATAACATTAAGCACAACAAGTCCAAGCATTGGCAAAATAAGGTCCATTAATTACCCTCAGTTGAAAATCATATAACTTAGCGAAGAAGTACATACTATCATCCCAAGAATGATCTTTTATGCCAACAGATGAATAAAATAACTCAGCGCACTCAACGCTTGTCTTATTGTCATCACACAGGTCAAAACATAGACTTACGCCAAAGAAGAATCAAATTGAACATATTTATGAGGATCAATTTATGAAAATACAAAACTATAGCTGTGGAGAATGGGTCGACGGTACTGGTCAGGGACAGGAGCTCCTTAACGCGTCAACAGGAGATATTGTAGGTTTGGCCTCATCAGAAGGTCTCGACTTCAAGCTCATGATTGATTATGCCAGAAAAAATGGACATCAATTAAGAAGCTGGACTTTCCATCAACGTGCGAGAGCACTTAAGGCCATGGCCCTATATCTTTTAGAAAGAAAAGAAAAATATTACCAGCTCTCATATAAGACAGGTGCCACCAAAGTTGATAGTTGGATTGATATAGAAGGTGGAATTGGCAATCTTTTTGTCTACTCCTCTAAAGGTCGAAGAGAGATGCCTGACACAAGTTTTTATGTTGATGGCAAGGCAGAGATTTTATCTAAAAACGGAAGCTTTATCGGGCATCACCTTTATGTTCCAAAAGAAGGTGTCGCCATTCATATAAATGCTTTCAATTTTCCAGTTTGGGGAATGCTTGAGAAAATTGCCGTTAATCTTTTGGCCGGTGTCCCTGCGATCGTTAAACCAGCAACTCTCAGCTGTTACCTCACAGAGGCAGTTTTTAAGGACATGATTGCTTCTAAAATATTTCCAGAGGGAAGCCTTCAGCTTATCTGTGGAAGTGCTCGCGGTATTTTAGATCATGTCGATTCCCAAGACGTTGTGACCTTTACCGGTTCGGCCTATACAGGAAGGTGTTTAAAATCTCATCCAAATATTATTGAAAAGTCTATCCCCTTTAATATGGAAGCAGACTCATTAAATTGCTCAATATTAGGCCTAGACGTCACTCCCGATTCACCAGAGTTTGATATATTTATTAAGGAAGTTGCCAAAGAAATGACTGTTAAGGCCGGCCAAAAATGTACGGCCATTCGCCGAACAATAGTTCCAGAAAACCTTATAGAAGAAGTTGGTAAGGCCTTAAGTAAGCGACTTGAAAAAATAAGTATCGGTGATCCAACTTTAGAGGGTGTTCGAATGGGGCCTCTTGCAGGTCTTGAGCAACTCAAAGAAGTGCGAGAAAAAGTCGCAGAGCTTCAAGCTCAATGTGAAACCTTATATCAACAGACAGAGCTGAATTTAATTGGAGGTTCTCAAGAAAAGGGAGCATTTCTCTCTCCAACAATATTAAGTGCAAAAAATCCACTTCAAGATGAAAAAGTTCATGAAATAGAAGCCTTTGGTCCAGTCACGACATTAATGCCATATAAAACGAATGAAGAGGCCATTACTTTGGCGAAAAAAGGTCAGGGTTCTCTTGTTGGAAGTCTTGTCACAAAAGATCCTAAAGTGGCCAAAGAAATTGTTTTAGGAAGTGCTTCTTATCATGGAAGACTTCTCGTGCTTAACTCAACCTGTGCAAAAGAGTCTACAGGTCATGGCTCCCCTATGCCTCAATTAGTTCACGGCGGTCCAGGCCGAGCTGGAGGAGGTGAAGAAATGGGTGGTTTAAGAGGCGTCTTTCACTATATGCAAAGAACGGCCATTCAAGGTGACCCAACGACGCTCTCCTATATTACAGAAGTTTATCAGCCAGGGGCCGATCGGCCTGAAGCAGAAGTCCATCCCTTTACTAAGTTTTTTGAAGAGTTAGAGATTGGAGAGACTCTCACAACTCATCGCCGTACGATTACAGAAGCGGATATCGTTAATTTTGGCAATCTATCGTGGGATCATTTTTATGCTCATACTGACGAAACGGCAATTGACGATGAAACGTTCTTCGAGGCACGAGTTGCTCATGGATACTTTATTATCTCTGCCGCCGCTGGTCTCTTTGTATCTCCAGGAAAGGGCCCTGTCTTGGCGAACTATGGACTTGATGAGCTTCGATTTACGAAGCCCGTCTACGTCGGTCAAACAATTGGAGTTAAACTCACCGTAAAAGAAAAAATCGCACAAGAAGATCGAGAGGATCAAATTCCTCGCGGTGTTGTAAAATGGCAAGTTGAAGTCACAGACCAAGATGGCGAAATTTGCGCACTGGCAACCATTTTAACTCTCGTTAAAAAGAAGCCCCACTAAAAAATATCTAATGTTTCGCGTCCTGTTTTAGATTCAAAGCAGGCGCGAAACATTCCGCCAGAGTTAAAAAGTAACGAGACATTCCCCTCTAAATCGACAGCAACAGCACCTCCGTTACCACCAATACTCGCCAACTCATCGAGGCCCTCTTGTATGGCCTGCTCCAAGCTAAGCTTTTCATAGAGCATTCGCATATGCACCCGATGACAAAAACAAATTTGAATAAAATGATCACCAGTTCCAGTAGCACTGATGGCGAGTGTTTTGGCGTGGGCCCAGGTTCCTTGACCAATAATCGCAGAGTCCGAGACACGACCATCCATCTTCCCAGTCATTCCACCAGTTGAAGTCGCCGCCGCAAGATTACCTTTTTTATCCAGACAAACAGCTCCTACAGTTTGTCCTTCTTGATATGGTTTATCAGAGGAAACAGAACCATGATCGAGTGTGATTTCCTTATTTTTTAAAAAATTTTGGAATTGAAGCTTTCTCTTTGAAGTTATAAAGCTATCAGGCGCCAAGTGCTTAACACCTAAATTTTTTGCAAAGTTCCGGGCACCTTCTCCACTTAAGAGACTGTGCTGGTTCATTTTGCGAAGCTCATTGGCCACATAAATGGGGTTTTTAACCTGAGTAAGCCCACTAACACCGGCGCCCCAATAATTTTCATGAGTACTACTTGGCCCCATGATAGAAGCATCCATTTCTACTACGCCTTGGGAATTAAGAACAGAGCCTTTACCTGCATTGAAAAGAGGATTATCTTCGAGTAAACGAACACATTCTATAACAATAGAAATCGCCTCTTCACCTTCTAACCACATTTGCTTAGATCGGTCTAGCACCTCACGAAGCCCTTTGCGGTACTCAGTAAGTTCTTTATCTGTAAAATGATCTTTTGAAATAAGCCCAGCCCCACCATGAATCGCCAAACTCATACTCACACTCCTTAAAATTGGTATAAAATCAAATTTGCGCTACAATACTATCATGCAAAAAAAATATCGTTGGGAAAAAATGCCGGAAAATGAGCTTCTCGATTTGAGGATATGTGACCTTAAGTTGACACTAAAAGGGTCAAGGTTAGAAAAAAATATAGCTAAGCTCAAAAAAGAATTAGAACTTAAAAAGATGCGCTTTTGTCCACACTTTTGGATATCTGACGAATGGTATACTCCCGATGGGGTACCAGGAATGGCCATTCCCTTTTATTTAGTTCACCCAAGGCTTTTAAAACTTGAACAAAAAATGGTAGTTGAAGCTGAGGGCGCGACTTTTGACTGGGCCATGAAACTCGTCAGGCACGAGACCGGCCACGCGA
The DNA here is from genome assembly GCA_007116425.1 of Bacteriovoracaceae bacterium. GTDB lineage: Bacteria > Bdellovibrionota > Bacteriovoracia > Bacteriovoracales > Bacteriovoracaceae > SKIL01. Next base: position 8,923 of record SKIL01000324.1, read on the forward strand.
TCGACAATGCTTACCACCTTAGAAAAAATAAACGTCGCCAAAAACTTTTTGGCCTAACTTCTGTCCCCTATCCTGACGACTATGCTCCGAGGCCTTTTAGTAAAAAGTTTGTTACCCATCTAGACTCTTGGTATGCTCAGGCCCATCCCGACGAAGACTGGGCCGAAACATTTGCTGTTTGGCTAACACCTAAATCTGGCTGGAAAAAAAGATATTCAAAATGGCCAGCGATAAAAAAGCTCATCCTTCTCGATGAAATCATGCAAGAAATTCGATCAACAAAGCCTCTTGTCACGAATAAATACAAAGATCGACCTGCAAATGAAATGAAAACCACTTTAAAAAGTTACTATAAGCGTAAAAGAGAAAAGCTTGGAGTCGACAATCCAACTTTCTTTGCAGGAGATCTTTATAAAATTTTCTCCACTCAAGAAAAGTATAACTCTAACCCATCTGCCGCTCGGTTTATTCGGCTTCACCGCAAAGAAATATGTCAACAAGTGGCCAGATGGACGAGCCTCTATCAATACAATATCTCACAAATTTTAGATGAAATGATTGATTTTTGTGTCGAAAGAAATCTCAGACTAAAACAAAGTGATAAAAAAACAAAGATGGACTTTATTTCAATGATGACGGCACAAACAATGAACTATCTCATGAGTGGTCAACATAGGATTATCATGTGAAAAAATTTAAGCCTAAAAAGAAAATGCGAATTATTGTGCTTATGCACAAAGATTTAATACCGCCAGATAATATTGATGAGCTCGAAGTTGATTGGCCAAATGTAGATTGGGAAACTGAGTATGACGTTTGCAAGGCCTTAACTAAAATGGGACATGAAATCTTAAAACTCGGTGTGATCAGTGATCTCAAAAAAATTAGAGAGGCGATTGAAGAATTCAAACCTCATATCGTTTTCAATCTACTTGAAGAATTTGACGGTGAGGCGATCTTTGATCAAAACGTCGTGAGCTACCTAGAGCTTTTGCATATGCCATATACGGGCTGCAATCCACGAGGACTTATTCTGGCCAGAGATAAGGCCTTAACCAAAAAAATCTTAAAATATCATCGAATAAAAACACCAAAATTCTGGGTGTTTCCAAAAAACCGTCCCACAAAAACGCTAAAAAATATCACTTACCCGGTTATCGTGAAGTGCCTCAACGAAGAAGCTTCTCTAGGGATCACACAGGCCTCGGTCGTTTATAGTGATGACAAATTAAAGGAGAGAGTACTGTACATCAACCGAACACTAGGTGTTGATGCCATCGCAGAACAGTTTATTGAAGGGCGAGAATTATATGTCGGTGTGTTTGGCAATCACCGACTCACCACTCTTCCCGTCTGGGAATTATTTTTTAAAAACTCAGAAACACCTGAAAAAGAGTTCTATTCATCAACGGCAAAGTTTAATGATAAGTATAGAGTTAAGAAGGGTATCGATACTGATAAAGCTGATATTCCAAAAGAGCTTGAAGATAAAATCTTTAAGATTTGTAAAAAGGCCTATCGTGCACTAGACCTGAATGGATATGCTCGAATTGATCTAAGAATGACACCTGAAGGCGAAATTTATATTCTTGAGGCAAACCCCAATCCTAATATCGCAGAACTTGATGAATTCGCCTGTTCGGCCTTACATGTCAAAATCTCCTATCACGAGTTATTAAATAAAATCCTCTCACTTGGAGTCAATTGGCAACGAATCCGCTAGAATAAGTCATTCCTAGTAGTGACAAAGCTAGCTAAAGGACTTATCAAGCTTCAATGAGTAGTTTTCTGGATATCAAAATTGAGCGCCCTCTTCCGACATGTCAAAAGGTAAACTTTCCTTTTACTCTGGCGCCTATGGTTGGGCTTAGCCATATTGCTCTTCGACAACTCATTCGAGAATACACCCCTAAAGAATTCCAAACGATCTGGCCCACAGAAATGCTAAGTTCTCGCCGGCTCAGTGTCCAAAACCCAGGACAAACACCGGAAACTCTCAGTTATGAACATGAGACTGATCTGGTTCCCCAAATTTTAGGTAACGATGAAAGATTTATCCAAAAAGCTTGTGAGAAACTCGAAAGCTGGGGAGTTGTTGGAATAGATATAAACATGGGTTGTCCCGTTAAAAAGGCCTTAAAACATAATTATGGTGTTGCGCTCATGGGTGATCCTGATTATGCCTCCAATGTCGTTAGAATGACTGTTAGAAATACAAACCTCCCTGTCTCGGTTAAATTTCGTGCAGGTCTACAAAAAGATGATGAGAAGTTAAAAGTCTTTGTCGAAAAAATCCAAGCAGCTGGGGCAAGCTGGGTCTGCCTTCACCCTAGAACCGCAGAACAAAAGCGAAAAGGTCAATCAGACTGGACTCAAATTCTGGCCTTGAGAAATTACACGGACCTCCCCATTATTGGAAATGGAGATATTCAAAACTGGCAAGATGCTTTGAATATGAAAGAACAAACAAATTGCGATATGGTCATGATAGGAAGAGCGATGACTGCCCGCCCATGGCTATTTTGGCAACTAGGGCACGCATTAGGAATGCCAAACTCTAGCACTTTACCTCCCCTGACTCCAGAAGAAGAGGCCAAAGAGTATGGACGCGCCTTAATTCGATTTATTGAGCTATGTGAAGAGAATTTTACGCCGGATATGGCCAAGAGAAAGATTCGATTTTTTATAAAAGTCTCTCACCCTTGGTTAAATTTTGGCCATCGCCTCAATGGAATGGCCCACAAGTCTGAAAACTTTGAGCAGTTAAAAGAGCAAGTGAGGAAATTCTTTGCTAAAGACGGCCATATAATGTCG
>SKIL01000118.1 GCA_007116425.1 Bacteriovoracaceae bacterium
AATGAAACCTCACTCGCCTATATTGGCTCAACTAGAGATGGAAATATTCGCCACCTAAATGCTATCGCAGATATTCATGATCAAATTCGTGCGGCCTATGAAAATTACTCAAAAAGAATCATTTTAACAGCATCACGCAGCTACGATCCCTCGGAATGGAATAATCATGAAGAGACGGTAGAGCACTCTGGTCTATATCAAGTTCCCCAATCGATTGATGTCAATTTTGGAAATAGTGGAACCGGTTGGGCAAGCCTAACAACCGCGAATAGAAAGTTCTGCTTTCAGGGAACGGCATCCAATAATAATGCTCGCAACGGTCATCATTTTATTCTCAAATATGAAAAAACAGACCTTTCAGAACATTGTCATGAACGTCATACAAATATTGACTACAATACAGACCTTGAACTCAGGCAAGGCGACAGAGTGAGGCTGTCCATTGCTGGTGGTGGTTGTTCACTCAATAGACCGGCCTCCTGTCTTGAAACAGAGGCTGCAATGACCCTACTTTTTATTCAAGAATAAAGGTTACGTCTTGTCTATACAGGCCAATTAGGTACATGCTAGAATTCAAGGATGAATTTTAAAAGAAGTGGCCTGATTATCAAGACATCCCTACTCAGTGTCTTGGTCGGTATACTTGCAGGTCTTTTTATTACTATCTTCTTATACGCGCTAGAGATCGCCTCAACTTTTAGAGACGGCCATCTTCAAGTCATTTATTTTTTACCTTTGGCCGGGTTAATTATCGTTCTTCTATATCATTACGCTGATAAAATTTCTGCTCAAGGGAATAATCTCATTATTCAGAAGTCAATTCGGCCAAGAGGGTTTCTCCCCCTTCTCATGTCACCCTTAATTTTTGTAACAACTATTATCACTCACCTATTTGGCGGCTCTGCAGGTAGAGAGGGTGTTGCAGTACAATTAGGAGCATCAGGCTCGGACTATATTTCACGTTGGCTTAAACTTGAAGCAAAAGAGAAAAAAGTCCTCCTCATTGTTGGTGCCGGAGCTGGCTTCGGTGCGGCCATGAATACCCCCTTGGCCGGAGCAATCTTTGGGATGGAGGTTTTAAGAAGAAGTGGTTTAAAGTTTGCTTATCTTCTTCAGGCCTTAGTAGGTTCCTTTTCGGCCTATGGAATATCTCTATTACTTAAAGCACCCCACCCAGATTATATAAGGGTGACAGTAGAGAGCTATTTCAACTTTAAAATCATTGGAATTGTACTTGTAAGCTCACTACTTTTTGGTTTATCTGCGCGATTATTTATTTATCTTCACCTTCAAATTATCAAACTTTACCAAAAACTTAATATACATGATTTTGCAAAACCTCTCATCGGAGGGGGAATTCTAGTACTATGCTTTGTGTGGGAAGGGAGCTATTTGTATATAGGACTTGGACTTGAGACTATACAATATGCAATGGAGAATCCCGTTGGTTTCCAAGTCTTTGTTTTGAAAATTATTTTTACGGCCATTACACTGGCCAGTGGCTTCAAGGGAGGCGAGTTCACCCCCCTTGTTTTTATAGGAGTCACACTTGCAAGTTTTATATCAACCCAAGTGGGTGTTCCCATTGAGCTGATTGCTTCTCTAGGCTTTGCAGCTGTTTTTGCTTCGGCCTCTAAAACTCCAATTGCCTGCTCTATAATGGCCTGTGAAATTTTTGGATTTGGAATTCTTCCCTATGTTCTGGCCTCATGCTTTATCGCCACTCTTGTTTGCGGGAAAGCAAGTATTTACAAAAATCAGATCGGTTATGAAACGCCACCGATTGTTTCCTTTAAGGCCAGATAATCTTCAGCTGAAGAACTGTCATTAAGGCCATCAAGAGACATACTCATTGACTCTTCAGGTGTTTTCTCTGGAGCATGAACGCTAAAATCCTTCCCTCGTGTTTGCTCAGCTGAGGAAGGCTTTTGTAATTTTGTCATTGCCGGGTTCATTGCTGAGTTTAAGTGTACTTGCATGATTGATCTCCTTTATTCACTGCAAGTTCACCCTAACACGCAACGCAAGACAGAAAAAACGTCAGAATCTTTTTCCGCCTAATCATTGGGGAAATTCATCAAGTTCTTCTCCAACGATGAAATACTTTTAGAAGCTTCAAAAGATTTTTTGGAGCATTTAACTTGCGCCACTTTCCGGCAGCAAATTTATTCGCTTCACTATAGCTTGGATACAGATGAATTGTCCCTAGAAGCTTATTGAGACCTATCCCATATTTCATCGCCAAAACAAACTCAGATATGGTGTCACTTGCTCTCTCTCCAACAATTGTAACTCCCAAAATCTTGTCACTCTTAGGCACTGTCAAAACTTCAACAAAACCATAGTTTGTACCATCGGCTATAGCGCGATCAAGTTGTTTAAGATTGTAAGTTGTCTTGTCATAAGAAATCGATCTGCTCTTGGCCTGCACCTCATTGAGGCCAACACTCGCCACTTCAGGGGAAACAAAAGTACACCTTGGGATAACTCTATAGTCGACTCTAAACTTCTTAAAAGGAGAAAATAAGGCATTCACACTCGCGTACCATGCTTGGTGAGAAGCAGTGTGAGTAAACTGAAAAGGGCCAGCGACATCACCGCAGGCGAAGATATTTGTAAAGTGAGTTGTTCGCATAAATTGATCAACTGCAATCGTTCCATCAGAATTAATCTCAACGTTCAAATCCTCAAGTCCAAAACCCTCAGTTCGTGCCTTTCTCCCTAAGCAAATGAGAACTTCATCAAACTCAATTTCTTTTTCTTCATTATTATGTAAACAAAAGGCAAGCTTCTTCTCACCATTTCGTTGAAAAGAAGTAATTTGATGAGACGTTAAAACCTCAATACCTTCACCAACAAACCTTTCTTTTATAAATTTTGAAACACTTTCATCTTCTTTTGATAAAATGCGCTCCCCAATTTCAACTAAAGACACGCGAGCTCCGAGTCGGCAAAAGGCTTGTGCCATCTCACATCCGATAGCTCCACCGCCTAAAACTAATAAGCGTTTCGGAAATTTTTGTATTTCCCACAAAGTCTCACTGGTTAAGGCATTGACCTCGTTAATCCCTTTAATATTTGGTAAAACTGGTGATGCACCAGTAGCAATGATTATATTTTTAGCTGTAAAAACTCTTCCATTCACTTCAACTTCATATGGTGAA
>SKIL01000276.1 GCA_007116425.1 Bacteriovoracaceae bacterium
AGCTATTTCAAGCCCAAAAACATAATTACGTGATAACTCTCCGGTCGTAGTTAAAATTAAGTCCCCCATACCACTCAGACCATAAAATGTTTCTGGTCGTGCATTAAAGACCTGACCAAAGCGTAACATTTCAACGATTCCTCTCGTTACCATTGCGGCCCGAGTATTGTGGTTATACCCTAGCCCCTCTATAATTCCTCCGCAAATGGCCAAGATATTTTTAAGTGCACCACCCAATAAAACACCTTTAACATCGTAGCTCATCAGAACTTTAAAATATGGGGCCTCAAGCATTTCTGCTACCGACTTTAAAACACGCCGTGAGCGCCCTGCAAGTGTGACTAAAGTGATCTGCTCTTGCATTATTTCATTTGCAAAAGATGGCCCTGACAAAAATGTAAAAAGGTCTTTATGGTTAGGAAAAAGGTCAAAAAATAAATCATCAGCAAGTTCTAGTGTTTCCGGGTCAATCCCTTTGGAAAGGGAGACTAAAGGCACACCTTTTTTTAAGTATCGCTCAATTCTTTTTTGATGAGCAGAAAAAAAGTCATCAATAGCGGCAGTTGGGAGTCCAGAGATTACAAGTTGAATTTCACCATCAAGTTCGTCGACTTCGGACCATTCGAGTGCCGGAATAATATTTTCAGGAAGGGTAAGGCCAGGAAGATACACCGAGTTTTCAGCACTATCTTTGATTTGCCGATAAACATCCTCACTGCGAACTTTTAAAATCACCCGCTCAAAATTATTTGCTAAAACTGAAGCAATAGATGTTCCAAAAGCCCCGGCCCCGAGGACTAATGCTGTTTTATATTTCATAAAAACCTCTCGACAATATTCCTAGCAGTAAGTTTTAAATGACATTAAAGAGAAATAACACCTTTGATCTGCCCAACCTCTTTATAAATGTCAATAACTGTTTCGGTTGAGTCTATTTTCACATGTATACTCACACTGATATATTTACCTGTGCGAGAAGCTGTTTCGCTAACTTTATCAACAACAGCTTTTTTTTCAACTGCATCAACTACATCCTGAATCAAACTCGGCGCTGCGATAAACTTAAAACGGTAAATCTCTGGCCAACTGTATTCATTATCAAGCAAGTGACGAAGCTTATCAAAAGGATCTGACACAATAACCTCGACTACATTTCATCAAAACCGGGAACTTTTGGAATAATTCCTTGAGCGTAACGTAAAATATCTATAACCTCTCGAGCGCAACCTGTACCACTATCTCGAAAAGTCACATAGTCGACTTGATCCCTAACTTCAAAACTTGCCGAGGGAACTGTGGCCGAAAACCCTGCCCTTTTCAAAAGCGGTAAGTCAAAAAACTCGTCACCCATATAAAGGATCTCTTCATCTCTAAAGCCTCGCTCTAATAACTTAAGGTAAGCTTCGCGCTTATCTTCGTTTCCAAAAAAAGCGAAATCAAGCTTGAGATTTTCAACAAAGCGCTTTCTAATTCCCTCACTATCACCACCACTAATGACGCCAACATGAAGTCCTGCCTGCATAAGAACTTTCAATCCATAGCCATCAGAAGTATGAAATGAGCGATTAAAACCCATTTCTTCACCATCAAATCGTATCTGTCCATTAGTCAAAATACCGTCAATATCAAAAGCACAGCATTGTATATTTCGAAGTTTATCAGCATGAAAGTCTGAAACCTGCTTCAAGTCGGGAAACTTACTAATCATAAGACGCTCGCTTTTTTTATTCTCAATAATTGCTCAACAATTGACTTTACTTTTTCTAAAGGAAGCGATGTTGAGGCATCACTCTTCGCCATATCAGGATTTGGATGGGCCTCCATAAAAATTCCATCTGCTCCAGCTGCCACAGCTGCCTTAGCAAGAGTAAGAATCTGCTCTCTTTTTCCACCAGAAGTCTTACCTAAACCTCCAGGTCTTTGAACACAATGAGTTGCATCGTGAATGGTCCTCACTCCAAAAGACTTCATGATTTCAAATGAGGCCATATCGACAATTAAGTTATTATAGCCAAAGCTGGTACCTCTTTCAGTTAGTAAGATTTTATCAAGAGATAAAAACGGAGATGCTTTATGAACGATATGCTCTGTATCCCATGGAGAAACGAACTGCCCCTTTTTTATTTTCAGTTGGCGACCATATTTTGCACAAGACTTTGCTCCAGCGACAATCATGTCAGTTTGACGACATAAAAATGCTGGAATCTGAAGAGTATCGACCACTGATGCAACTTCTTCGGCCTGCGAAGGTAAGTGAAAGTCAGTAATCGTTGTGAGTCCAGTCTCTTTTTTTACTTTCTCTAATATTTTCAAACCACTTTCAAGCCCTGGTCCCCGATAAGAGTCGATACTTGAACGGTTGGCCTTATCAAAACTACCTTTAAATGAAAGTTGTATTTGATCACTATAGTCTTTTAAATTTTCAACTAAGTATGAAGCAATCTCTATGGCCAACTGTTCACTTTCAAGAACACAGGGGCCGATAAAAAAATCCATTTTATTTTTTTGTTTTTGATTCATCTAAACCTCTTACTTTTCTTTATTTTGTTGATGGGCATACGAGGCCTCTACAAACGACTTAAAGAGTGGATGTGGAGTATAAGGACGGGACTTAAATTCTGGATGATATTGACAAGCAATAAAGAACGGATGATCTGCAAGCTCAATAACTTCAACTAAATCTAACTCTTTATTAATCCCAGAAACGACCATACCTGCGGCCTTAATTTGCTCCACATATTGATTATTAACTTCTAATCGATGCCTATGTCTTTCTGAAATTTCTTGCTGGTTATAAACCTTAGCGGCCAAAGAGTTTTTGGTCAGTTCACAAGCATAGGCGCCAAGCCGCATAGAACCGCCCTTTTTTCCATCTTTAGATTGCCCATCCATATAATGAATAACCGGTTCTCCTTCAGTGTCGAACTCTTCACTCGTGGCCTTTTTCAATCCAACAACATTTCGAGCATACTCAACCATAGCAAGCTGCATACCTAAACAAATTCCAAAAAATGGTATTTTATGTTCACGAGCATATCGAATCGCCAAAATTTTTCCCTCTGTTCCGCGCTGGCCAAAGCCTCCCGGGACTAAAATACCGTCAACTTGAGAAAGTTTTTCACTGAGAATATCTTCAGGTTTTGAGGCATTTTCAATCTCATC
>SKIL01000195.1 GCA_007116425.1 Bacteriovoracaceae bacterium
CCAGAAATAACCGTAAAGATAAAATAAGCAATCATAAACAGACTAAAGGTCCAATAGGTATAATAGAGTTGTTTTAATGTTTGGTAGTAGAGATGATAAAACCAAAAGATAAGTGGCGTTAACAAGATGAGGCCAATCCAACCACCTGTTTGAACTCGATGGATAAAGAACGATAAGTAAAAGAAACAAAAGTGCAGGACATGTAGTGCCTTCGTACGATCAATTTCTTTTTGTAGCCTCAGTTGAGACAAATCAAGTTTCATAAACACCTCGCATAGATTGATTATAACCTATTTAAATTACGAGGTTAATATGGACATTATTACTTTAATTGAATTAAAAAATGGCGCAACCGGCAGGATTCGAACCTGCGACCACCTGATTCGTAGTCAGGTACTCTATCCAACTGAGCTACGGTTGCATTCGATAGAAACAGAGATATCTTTCTAAACAATCACTGGCCAGCAGTCAAGCGAGCAGAGAATTATTTTTGGATATCTTCAATTTTAGGTGGCTTAAGGAAGGTGAAGTTTTCATCTACAAAGCCTTCTTTTTGCATTAGCTCAATAATAATCTCTGAGACCTTTAATTCCAGTTCATGGCTCACTTCTAGAAGCCACTCATGAATTTTTCACGCTGCTTTAGGTCATTGAGTAAGCACTGTGTCTGATAGACTTGAAAGTCATATATGGCATCAGAGATTTTAAGCAGGTAAGTAGGGTACTCACACTCAACGTTTGTTGCCCGCTCCTTAATCTTTTTTCTCGCATCTGGCTTCAAGGCTCCAGCCTCGTCAACCAACGGGTTCTCCCTCTTCTCCATATATCCTCCTAAAAATTTTAATTGTGCTCCTAATTCCTTTTCGGAGTTAAAGCATTAAAAACAAAAGAAGTTTCAAATATTTATAGATTGTCGAGGAGGTGGTCAGATAATGCCTGCAAGGCAGAAAACAACTGCTTCTTTTCTGAATCTTTAATTCTAAGCTTCCCAATCATATCACTCATCTGCGCCTTGGCCTCAAGCTTTGCCTCTTGAAGCACGGACTCTCCTGGGCCAGTTAGTTTAAGATCCTGTTGTCGACGGTCTAAGGATGACTGAGCTTTATCTAGATAACCCTTATGCACTAATCCATTCACAATTTTAGACATTGTCGGCTGAGTGACTCCTTGGATTTCGGCCAGTTCGCCAATCGATAATTTTTGTCGACTTAGGTGCGCAAGCACCCGTAACTGAGGAATAGTCAGCTTTGACTTGGCCGCACTGCGAACTTCCTTTCGGATTAAGTGCATAATTGGCGGAATCACCTCGAGCAAGAGGTCTGCTATTTTTTGGTTTTGTCCCATAATAAACTAAACTCTTATTAATTTTTGGCCAATCTAGCTTAAGTAAATCAAGAATTACAGAAGAAAAGATATCCAATCAGATGGATGTCGAATAGTGCTATAAAGAATACGTTGCCAGAATGTCGTCCCTTCAAACCCATACTCAGAGATATCGTCTTTGTGGGTGAGATGAAAACTGTGATCAAGACGTTTATCCACACTCTCTTGGATGATGCTTGCTACCTCTTGATCCTTACAAAAAATAGCATATTCAGTATTCCAAACCGTTGTTCTTGGATCAAAGTTAAAGCTACCAAGCATGACTTCATCATCATCAAACAACATTGCCTTTGAATGAATACCCCAATCTGCATCATTCATTCCAGGAAAAGAACGATGATGTGCCAACTCTTCACCTTTAAAAATATAAGCGTCAAGACCTTTTTCAAACCATGGCATCAGATGTTTATAAAAAACTGCCGTCACAGGAAAAACATTTGTTGCTTTTAGACTGTTTGATTTTAAAGTCAGACGAGCTCCTCGGTCTAAAACCTGCTGAAAAATAACCTCTTTTTCTCTATCAAAAACAATGTAGGGACTTTCAATATAAACTCGATCTTGAGCATTTAATATTCTATCAGCAACAACTGAGCGAGCAAGCCTTGAATAGGGTTGCATCCCATCTCTACCAATAATTGGCCGGTCTGTAACATAAGTAATATTTCGACATGTGGCCTGAGGGAGGTCTTTTAAATCATCTCTGACAAATTCTTCAAGCTCTTGAATGAAGCGATCATCATCTTTTCGTTGAGTCATCGTATCTTGGGCCTTCGCCATTCTCAACCTTCTTAAAAAACCTCTTCTCCTTCTAGGAAGATCTCTTGGCTCAGCGACTTCTGAGTTCCAATACTCATAAAAACTTTCTCGGATATCCGAAACGATGGGACCCCTGAGAATAAAGTCTCGGTCAGATAAGTTATAATCTTCACTAACTCCAAAATAGCGTTTACTTACATTGCGACCACCAGTAAGAGCAACTTCACCGTCTACAACAATCATTTTTCGATGGTTTCTAAACTGCGCCAAATAAGCATTTAAAATATTTTGATTATAAGCTTTAAACTCAACACCACTCTCAACCAGCTCTTCAACAAGATACTTACTTACCTCTGTGAAGCTTCCAAAGTGGTCAAACATGATTTTAACATCAATGCCATCTCGCGCTCTCTCAGCTAAAGCTTGCAAGAGAAGCCTTCCGGCCTTATCCACCTTAAATACAAAGTATTCAAACTCAATGGATTCTTGAGCACTTTGAATTAAATCCAGACGTGCTTGCAAAGCGATCGGTCCAGTTTTTAGAAAAGTAAAATGGTGAGGCTCCTGCGAATGAGAGTAAAATGGCGCTTCCAAATATTCTGAAGCATCATAAGGATTGAAAACAGATGTGGCCCAAAGTGTCGACATCCATGTTAACAAAACAGTAAATAGGGTAGTATTAAATAAATTCTTCATGAACTTAATTAATATTTTATAGACAAATGCAGATAACGAGCAAGTTATCTTTTGTGAGGATTATTTTTCCTTTTTTTTAAGATTTGATTTTATAAAGTATTTAAATTGATTGTTTTATCTCTTCATAACATCGTGACAAAGGATAGACATTAGGACGACCGTTTTATGCATGTTCAATTCCATGTTATAAATATTCAAAAGGGGTAGTCTAATGCTTAATATTTTTAAACGCGATCCGGTCAAGAAATTACTTAAAGAATACCAAGCCATTATGGCCAAAGCAGTAGAGGCACAAAGAAGAGGAGATATAAGGACCTTTTCTCGCCTATCTCAAGAGGCCGACAAGATTGACAAAAAAATCACTGAGTTAAAATCTCAAATGTAGCTTTTCACTTCGGTATTCTCACAGAAAAACAAAAGCCAATCCAGACTCGTTCTGGAGAGGGAGATAAACCAATTATTGCGTCAAGATTTGATTAAGATTCTTTGATTTCTATTATTATGGTGATGATCCATTGATTTTACTTAAGAGTTGAGTACCTTAAGGTTTAAACACAAAGGGTCAACTATGAGTGATAAAAAGAAAGTCATTATTACCGGCGATAATGGTGATGAAAAAGTTTCTAACTTCTCTCAAAACTCCTATTTCGGTGATTTTAAAATCACAAGAAGAGATTCACTAAAATTGAGCTTTTCTGCTTTCTTGAGTACGTCATTCGTCATGAGCTTAGGTAACAAACTTTTCGCCGAAGAAGCTCAAAGCAGTATCCCTCCATTTGACTTTAAAGCTCCAGCAATTAACGAAACTGACTTTGTTACAATACCTGAAGAATATCAATTTCAAGTTTTCGCTGCATGGGGAACACCTTTAAACTCAAAAGCCTCAGACTATTCAATTCAAAACTCTTCAGAAGATCAGTCGATGCAATTTGGGATGCATCACGATGGTATGCATTTTTTCCCCATTAACGGAAATTCAAATGATGGTCTTTTTGCTATAAACCATGAGTATATTGAACCACGGTTTATGCATATATCACATATCGGCCACAAGCTTGATCGCCACCAAGTAGTAATTACAAATGACCAACGCCCAGAAGATGAAGTACGAAAAGAAATGTTTGGTCACGGAATAAGTATCGCGCGAATCAAAAAAAACACACAAGGAAAGTGGAGAAATATAGACGACAGAAAAAACCGACGCATTTCGGCCCTGACACCTATGATGTTATCAGGTCCAGCGAAAGGTCACGACAAACTAAAAACAAAATATTCACCCAACGGAAACCAAGTAATCGGTACACTCAATAATTGCTCTCACGGAGTGACACCTTGGAATACTTATCTTTTTGCTGAGGAGAATTGGGCAACTTACTTCTGTAATAGAGATACACAACTTCCAAGAGAGCATGCCCGATATGGTGTTAGAACAGAAAACCCCCGTTATGCGTGGGAAAAATGCGCAGAAAAAAAAGATGAATATTTACGCTTTGATGCATCTAAAAGAGCGGCTCAAGCAAAAGAGGACTTTAGAAATGAGCCAAACAATTTTGGATGGATTGTAGAAGTTGATCCATTTAACGAAAAGTATACTCCCATAAAGCGAACTGCCTTAGGTCGCTTTGCACACGAAGGAGTTATTTTTCAACCTCCACAAATCGGAAAACCCATTGTTTGCTATTCTGGTGACGATGCACGTTTTGAATACATCTATAAATTTGTAAGCTCTAGGCCTTATTATCCAGACACTGCATCTGGAAGTCTTCTCGACGAAGGCGTTCTCTACGTTGCAAAATTTAATGAAGACCAAACTGGTGAGTGGCTGCCTCTTGTTTTTGGCATGAATGGCCTAACTCCTGAAAATGGATTTTCTGATCAAGGAGATGTTTTAATTAACACAAGAACTGCAGCAGACATTGTTGGAGCAACAAAGATGGATCGTCCCGAGTGGGGTGCAGTAGATCCCAAAACTAGAGATGTATACTTCACCTTAACCAATAATACTCACCGGACACAGGATCAAGTTCATCCAGCTAACCCTCGAGCAAATAATAAGTGGGGACAGATTATAAAATGGACAGAGTTAAATCAGGACCCAACCGCAAGATTCTTTAACTGGAACCTTTTCGTTTTGGCCGGTCCCGCGAATGATAGTCATAAAAAAACCAATCATCCACTTAATAAAGATAATATTTTTTGTTGCCCTGATGGCCTTTGGTTTGACTCACTCAGAAGATTATGGATTCAAACAGACATGGGCGAAGATGATATGAACAAGGGTGAGCACAAGCAGTTTGGAAACAATCAAATGCTTGTGGCCAACCCTGACACTGGTGAGATTAAGAGATTTTTAACTGGACCTATTGGCCAAGAAATTACTGGTGTTGTTATGACTCCTGATAGAAAAAATCTTTTTGTAAACATTCAGCACCCTGGAGCAACGACAACGCCAGTGGAGTTTTCTCAAGGCAAGATTAATTCTCGCTGGCCGGATCATAACACTGAAGTCTATCCACGTTCAGCAACAATTATTATAACTCGTAAAGATGGTAGAGAGATATAGCTTTTTCAAGCAAGGTTATTTTTGATCTTTTGAGATTATTCAAGTATTAATGTTTTTATTTAGGTAATACTTTGGATAATAGAATTAATTGGCCTCTTATCATATTGGCCTACTCTACATTGATGGCCCTCGCTCTTATTGATAATACCAGAGGCCCGGTTTTTCCAAATATTATTTCAGAAATGGACATCTCCGCTTCCCGAGCTTCGATGTTATTTGCGATTGCTTCATTTTCGGGCCTTCTTACAAACATCACAGCACGCTGGTGGCTCCCTTATGTGAATAGCTATTATGCAGCGATACTTTCTCTGGTTTTTCTAGGCGTAGGCAGCATTCTTTTTTCTCAGTCCACCGTCTATGGTCCCTGGCTTCTAGATACTTCTTCCTTTATTATTGGTTTAGGTATGGGAGTTTCTAATATTGGCATCAACCTTTTAGTTGCCCAAGCAACTCCGGTTATCCATCGCCGTAGGTTCTTTGCTGGCCTTCACTCTGTCTATGGTATAGGTTCTTTTTGTGCTCCTCTTTTTCTAAATCTCTATCTTTTAGTTTTTATAGGCTGGCACTCCTTTTTTATTCTTTTGGCCTTTATTCCCTTTGCTGTTATATTATCTTTTTTAGTTTTCCACAAAATGCCAAGGTCTGAAGTAAAAGATCAAAAGAGAAAAAAGCTTACTGCGCCTTGTGCTTATCCCACCAGATTGATCTTCGCTCTTTTGTTTGGTCTGTATGTTTCTTCAGAGATTGTTATATCAAGTCGTTTAGTATATTTTCTCAATTCGTTTGAGACCATATCGATTGACCAGGCCCGCTACGCCCTTTCTTTGTTTTTCCTTGGTCTTTTGACAGGCAGACTTTCTGTAGCTTTTATAAAAACATCTGCCCGAAGTGAAACACTTTTAATTTTTTCTATTTTCTCCAGCCTCACACTTTACCTATTATCTGTATTTATCAGCCCATATTTTTTGGCCCTAACTGGCTTTTCTATGTCGTATTTTTTCCCCGTAGCGATGGATTGGTTGTCTAATATTTTCAAGGATCACCTAGAGTATATGATGGCTTCGGTCATGACCGGGATAAGTATTATGCTAGTTTTAATGCACGTAGGGTTTGGTTATGTAACAGATCTTTTAGATATTCGAAGTGCCATGGTGATTTTCCCAGCACTTCAGATTTTTTGTCTTGGGTTTATCTTTTTGATCAAACTTAAAAAGTTATAAAACCTTAACTCGTACATCGTCTAACTTATTTATTTGCTTCATCAGAGTTCTATAGAATAATTTGCCGATCAATATCCATTCTTCAAACTCCTGTTAAACTCATTTTATTAACATAAACAAAGGTTTAACTATGCGTTATTTAAGTTTTTTTGCCGTTTTATTTTTCTTTTCTACCACCACTTATGCTCAAAGTTATTTATCACTTGGGTACGGAATCGCAAATACAAGCTCAGACTCAAGTTACTTAGAAGATGTTGATGGTAATACAATTGCTCTAGCTTATGGCAAGCATTCTTCACAAAGGTTTGCTTGGGAGGCAGTTTTTAGAAAAACATCTTTTGATAAAAGCACTGATTCATTTTCTTTTCCAGGTTTTGGTACTTTTAATGTTACATCAGAGGTCGATGTTATGTCCTTTGGTGGGGGATTTAGATACTTTCTTGGGCGCTTTTTAAACATTAATGCCGGTCTTCTTTATTCAAAGACTGACTTTAATATTGAAACAAACCTTGGCGGAGATGCCATCGCAGATGACGATTCTGGTCTTGGTCTTTATTACGGATTCGGTATTCAACTTCCTCTTGGTCCAATTGAAATCATCGCTGATTACACCGGTCACAAGTTTTCAAGCGACGTAAGTGCAACAGAAATCACCGGTGGGGTAAGACTGCGATTCTAATAATTACAAAGGTCTCAATAAGTTGAGACCTTTTTTCTTTTATTTATGAACTAATTAATTTTAAATATTTTCTGCTTACCCTTAAAACCACGAATTAGTTCTAGTGCTTTTTGTACTTTTTGGTTGGCCTCGCCCTTAACTGGAGATGCATTTACGCGAACGAGATACTCACTTTCTCCCAGTACTTCGACTGACTCTTTTTTGGAGTTCGTTTTAACTGTAACAAATATTTTCTTTAACTCTTTCATTTTAGTAAATAAATATCTTTTTCAATATTTTATCTGTTGCTTTCTGCTAAATCTTTCTCGAAGAGGATTTCGACCTTATAAGGAAAGTTACCTTCTTCAAATAGATCTGAAAATTTTTTGTAGTCACCTCTAGATCGAGAACCAAACACCCAAACCTCTTCGGTCAACTCACAAATAACGCCCTTAAGGGTTAATAGTGAAAAGCGGTGCACTAAAACATATTAGAAGAGTCAAAAAGATACAGAATATCAGGTGCTTGTGGTTGGAAGAAAGTTCAAAAGTGGCGGAGACGGTGAGATTCGAACTCACGGTACCCGAGGGTACGACACCTTAGCAAGGTGCTGGATTAGACCACTCTCCCACGTCTCCGTTGGACTTAGAATGATACTAAAGTTTGTACGATAGGTACAATCTTTTTTCAATCATAAAGTTTTAGGGGATTAAATAGGAAAGGAAAAAATGGCGGAGGACACAGGATTCGAACCTGCGGACCCGTGAAGGTCAACGGTTTTCAAAACCGCCGCTTTCGACCACTCAGCCAATCCTCCGCATTTAGAAGCGACATCATAGGACGAAAAGTTCTCTTTGGCAATGATTAATGCTCATCATCTAATCTGATCAATTATTGCCTGGATTCGATCTCTGTCGCGTGCACCTGGATCTAATCGAAGATAAACCTCAAAAGCATCTGCTGCATTTCCAAGCTCTCCATTTGCGCGGTGTACAAAGCCTAGTTGCCGCCAAACTCTAGGATTATTTGGTTCATTCCTAGAGGCTGTGAGGTAGAGTTGGCGCGCCTCTTGATGCCTATTTTGGCGGTGCTTAATATTTGCCAATCCCATCAGGCCCGGTACAAAGCTTGGCCTAAGTGATATCGATCTTTCATAATTCTCGACGGCCTTTAAAAACTCTTCCTGTGCTTCGTATACACGACCTTTAATAAAGTGACCTTCTGATAAATCTGGGTTGGCAGCAATTTCGGCTTCAGCGTGCTCCATGGCCCTTACCAAATCACCACGGGCCAACAAAATTTCGGCACTTAAGTAATTGGCCTTAGGGTAAGACTCAAGTCTCTCTAGAATTTCAGCTAAAACAGGTTCCGCTTCGTTGTGCCGGTTCTGACGAACTAAAAACTCAGCAAGCCTCAAGCGTGTGCGCATATCCCCAGGATTAACCCTTAAAAGTTCATGTGAATATTTAACAACATCATCAACACGCCCCTCAAGCCGAGCTGCCTCTACTTTAAATTCATAAAAACTAGGATCGGTTGTATTAAGCTCATCAAGTTTTTTTGCATATCTTTCATAATCTCTAATTTGCCCATTTCGAAAATAATAAATTGCAATATCCCCAATAAGCTTTGGATGATTTGGATTCGTCTCCAAAGCTTCATTTAAGTAACCTATCGCCGTTGATGCGCCATCATAATCAAAAAGAATTTCAGCATAGGCACTCCGATAATAAACATCTGTTGGGTTTAACGTAATGGCTTCAATTAGTTTGTTTCGTGCTAAATCAAAGTTCCTATTTCTCGTATATATTCTTGCCAGACGATAATAGACTTCATCATTAAGTGGATATCGATCAATACTTCGATTAAACCACCTGATGGCCAGAGCGATTTCTCCTCGAGCTTCATAATATCTTGCCAACAACTCAGCAAACTCAGCTGTGTCGTGAAGACGTTGATCAATCAATGAAATGAAATTATTTACTCGACCAAACTGATTCGCCTCGACCAAAGAAAGACCATAATAAAACATAATCGTAGGATCAAGAGGGTACTCTTGCTGTAGAGATCTTAAATTTCGAATAGCATCTCTAAAAAAACCTCTTTCAATTTGCAGCTTACTAAGTAAGACTCGCGCCGAAATATGGTTTGGTAACTTATCAGTCGCCTCTATTGCATAGACAAAAGCATCCTCCCATGCCCTCTGTTCTCGAGCGCGAAGTGATCTGCGCATTAAATCTACAACTCTGCTTTCTAATATTAAAGCCTCTACGGCCTCTTCTCCACCCAATGATAAAGATGCTAATTTAGATCTTAGCTCGTTAGAATCATAAATCGTTAAGGCCAATCGAAAATATCTGGCAGCTGCTTCATTGTCGCCATCCATTGCACTCATAACACCTTTAAACTCTAGATATTTAGCAAAATAGACTGGCGACCTTTCTGCATCAAGTTCTTCTATAAGCTGAATGATCAACTCAAGTCGATCGCGATTTCCTTTTCTAATTTGGTACTCTGCAAGTTCAATTAAAAATGGAACCTGGTGAGGGTTTTTTTGTAAGGCCTGAGAGACAAGCTCTTCACCAGCATCAAAATTATAATTAACTTTTTCAAACTCATTTAGTGCCATATATACATAACGACTTTTATTAGGTAAATCACGTAGTCTTTCTGCCACTCTTCCAGCTTGATCCATTTTTCCGGCCTGTATTAGCGCCTCCAAATAAATTGCAAATAACCGAGAACTTCCACCGCTTACCCTTAAGAAGTTTTCAATTGTATTTACTGCTGTTTGATATTTTTCATTATTCATGTAAAAGACTGCTGTTCCCATTGCAACGTTCACATCTGTGAGAACTCTCGACTGGCCGATTTTAATGAGTCTAAATAAGTTCGAAGCTGCCTCTCTTCTATTTGATGCATTTGGATAAAGTTCTGCATATGTCAAAATCAACATTCCCATCGAGGGGTTGTCCTGAAATTGGTTTGATAAGCTCTCACTGAAATGAATCGATGCTAACAGCTTAGATGTATAATCTCCCTTCTCGTAGAGAATCATCCCTTTTTCATATTCATTCCTCGCTATATTGCGATTTTCTATTTCACTTACAACAGGAAATTGAATATTTATTCTTCGAGGATCTCGACTTTGTGGTTGCTCATCGTCAAACAAAACCCAAATAATAACAAGAAAAGCAAGTGCCACTATTGGTTTCATCTTCTTTTTCTTCTTAGAGTTTTCATCGGTTTCTTCAGACATTTCATCCTCTTCTAGAACCGATTCATCCTCTTCCTCACCATATATATCCCTAATTGCTTCTTTTTCTTTTAGTTCAAATTCTGTTTCCGCATCCCTTGTGACGTTTTTTAGATCAGGTAAAAACTCCGTAATATTTACAAACTCAGTTTTCTCATCAAATTCCACAAGATCAGTGGTTTTCTTGTCTTCCTCTTTGTTTTGTTCACCGCCTGACCTCAGTCTCTCTTGACTCTCTTCTTCCTCATGTTCCTTCATCTCATTAAGTACCTGAGGGTTTACGATCAAGGTCTTTTCTACACTTGTTAACTTTGGTCTTTGAATAATTCTTGTGGCCTCAATTTTAGACTCTTCTTTCTTAACCTTTTCCTCTTCTTTTTCTTTTTCTGATTTTTTCTTCTCCTGATATTTTTTTTCTAACTCCGTATAGTCAACCGAAATATCAACCTCTTCACCAGTTACTTTAAACTCGTGAAAGTCATCAGATTTTCTCTTCGGTTGTTTGTGCTGTGGAGATTCTTTTTTAGAAGGATTAATTTTAACAATTGTACTGGCATCACCATTCTGGTTCAGGTCATCGATGCCAATCTCTTCATTTATAATTTTGAAAATTAGCTCTGAAAGCTCACCGAACTCATTTAAGTCTTTCCAGTCTCCAGCAGGAAAAGTTTGGCAGTCTTCCTCTCCTGTTATATGACCTTTAATATACAACTCACCAACTTGGTCACGATTAAAGGGACCAATTATTCTCCCATTGGATAATTTAATACGATATTTTGTGGCCATCAAATATTCTTAAGTAAAAGCTCTGGCATTATGCCAAAAATAAATGCTCCTACTATGAATATAACGCCAAATGTAAAATGATGAAAATTTAAGAGGTTATAGGAAATTTTGTACTTCACTGGAGACTTTTCCTCGGACTTAATAATCATCACCAATGGTCTTAGAATTCCATATGAAAGAAATAATAAGCCTAATAAAGTCAAGGCCGTTTCGATAAACATATTCTCTCTAAGTAGGTCCTTAATAAATATAACTCTTGAAAAGAACAGCCCACCTATAGGCATACCCATGGCAGTAATAAATAAGTAAATCAAACCAACACTTAAAATTGGTC
>SKIL01000350.1 GCA_007116425.1 Bacteriovoracaceae bacterium
CTTTCACTTTTGAGGGTATAAGATTTTATTTCATAAAAAGTATTCATCACCTCCGCAACCAAGATAGTGCGAGCTTTTGTTTCACCTCGCATAATCTCCACGAAGTAAAAACAGACGGGATTAAAGATAAATTTTAAACTCCTAAGAGTTGTCAGAAGATAGATTTTTCCAACTCTCTCACCTTTCTCTGTATCGACATAGCTTCTTTGATGAACGAGGTGGGCAATAGACTCTTTTAGAGATTTTTTGTCTCGCAAGTCGTGATCGCTTTCACGAAACTCATAAAGCCCAAATTTCTCCAACGAAAAAAACTTGAGTTTACGATTTAGGAACTCTAACTCGTCTAAGTCTAAATAAAAGTAAAAAAGCTTATAGTGAAAGCGATAGCTCTTTGGCCATGTTCTCTGGTGAATGGTTTCACCAATGTATAAGCATGAGTTAAATCTCATAACGACTCAAACTCTTCTCTTTTAAAAATCTCTTGGCACATTTCAATCGATGATTTTAAAGCATCTTCATGAAAACCATTGGCAAAATAACTTCCGCAATAATAGATTCCTCCAGGCTGTTTATTAAGTTTTCCTAATTCTCTTTGGGCCATAATTGCAGGTAGATCAAATACGGGATGATGATAGGTAAACTCGCGTAAAATTTTCTTTGGATCAATACTGTCTCTAGCATTGAGAGTCACAAAATAGTCTTGCTCGGTTTCAAGTGGTTGCAAGCGATTCATATAATAGGTTACGGCCAGCTGTTTTTTTGTCACAGAGACATTCCAAGAAGACCAAGTTAATTTCGTTTTAGGCATCACGCTTGCGTCAGTATGTAAGATGGTATCGTTTTCTTGGTAGCGAAAAACTTTAAGTAGGCGATTCTCCAAATCGGTCGCATCTTCTTTAATCATTTGATAAGTTTGATCGGCATGAGCGGCCATAATCGCTCCGTCAAAGCTAAGGGTTTCAGGATTCTTTCCCCCCACACTCACCAAAACTTTTTGCTTTTCTTCGTCTCTTGCAACCTTAATAACTGGGCTTTGGGTTCGAATTGAATCTTTAAAACTTGCAATCAGGCGATCTCGATAATTCCAGCTCCCACCTATCACTGTTTTCCACTGGTAATGAGTATTCATCCCGAGTAGGCCATGATTTTTAAAAAATCGCACCATCGCCACGATTGGAAAGTCTTTGATCTTATCTGGAGGAGTAGACCAGATTGCAGCACTCATCGGGACTAAGTACTTATCAAAACACATTTGCCCAATCTTTCTTTTCGCAAAGTACTCTTCAATCGTCATTTCCAAGAATTCATCACTTTCAAGCACTTCTAGACACTGTTGATTAAATCGATTCACTTGCATAAGAAAGCGAAGGTATCTTGGTGAAAAAATATTTTTTCTTTGAGCAAAGAGGTGATTAAAACTAGTCCCACTATACTCAAGACCAGTTGGCCGATACTGAACCGAAAATGACATCTCGGTATCGGTGGTTGGAACCTCAAGCTCTTTAAAAAGCTTTATCAAATTTGGGTAGGTCTCGCGATTGTAAACGATAAAGCCCGTGTCCACTGGGGTACCATTGACAGTAACAGTATGTGTATGTCCGCCGATATAATCATTGGCCTCAAAGACTGTCACCTGATGCCCTTTTTTTACCAACTGATAGGCCGCTGACATTCCAGCGATACCGGTTCCCACAATGGCGTAATGCTTTGACATAAAATCACCTTTCCTTTTAGACAGATCCTTTACAAAAGAATCGTCTTCGTGATTATGCCTGCAATTGGACTAAACAACATAGTCCAGAGAGGACCGTCTAACATCTGTCGAATGCTAAAAACAAAAAAGGCCAGGAGAACCCTGGCCTTAATTAAGAAAACATTGAGTTATGCTTTATTAGAAAGTGTAATTTACCCCAACTCTTGAGAACAATTGGTTGAAGCTAAGAGCTCCAGTATTGTCACCGTCAGAATCAAGTCCAAGAAGGCCATCAACTGTGAGGTTTCCAAAATGAAGGCTGGCCCCACCGCGAACATTTGTTGAGTTGCCTAGGCTTCCTTTTCCTTCTGAGCCAAAGCGAGCAGCTACTAAGTTTTGAGCAACAACGTTAGCTGAGCTGAAGTTCTTATTGTCTTTCTTGCTATGAAGGTTTTGTGTCACTGAACCACGTAGCGTTAGCCAAGAAGTTGCTCTTTGCTCGTAAGCAATTGTCAGTGGTACAGTCAAAACATCAACCTCTACTTTTTCGGCCAGGTTAAGCTCAACTTCAGTTTTTCTTAGGTAAAGATTTAAGAAAACTGTTCCACCGTTATCCATCTGATGATTGTGACCCCAACCTAAATTGTACTGAGTGAATTCACCCTTATTGGTTCCTTCTTGTCCAGCTAGTCCCGTAGCTGGCCAAGCTCCAGTCTCATACAATGTATAACTATCTTTTTGATCCCACTTAAAAGTTTTAACATAGCCATATAGTACGTCTGTGTTATTTAAATTATACGAACCACCAAGGTGAACTCCTAGCTTCCCTTTAAACTCTTGAGTTAGCTCCTCTATCCCAAGAGCTGTACCAGGAGACGTTGGAATTCTTGGATCAGCATCAACTGTATTCTTTGCTTTATTCATAAAAGAGATATTCGCATGAGCTTGCCAGCGGTCGGTGCGCGCTCCAAAGCGAATAGCTCCGGCCTTATCCTCTTGCTTGATTTCATCATTATCGTTGTCGAGATAAACAAGGTTAACCCCCCAGCGAAAATCTCCCTGACCACGGCCAGCAAAGAAAAGGTCCAGCTGATTATCTGCAGTTGGTAACATTAAAGAATCAATCGAAGAAGCTCCTTCAAAGTTAACAGCCGCCGCATTACTCGTTGCAGCGATTCGCAAAAAAGAGGCCGTATTCGACTCATTCCCAAGGTAAGCTCCAAACACATAATTCCCAACGTCTACAAGGAATCCCCCTTGTGCCTTAGGTGCCTGATCCTGATCAAGGGTTGCTTCTCCAGCAGAGTCCTGACCAGCAAGTAACCCACGATCACCCCACTCAAACATCAACCGATTAGAGTAGTCAGCAGCGTTAGCAGCGTTAAGGAAGATGTTACGGGCGTCATCGATATAATATGAGCCTTCGTTATCTAATTTGTCTAGGCCAAGCGC
>SKIL01000026.1 GCA_007116425.1 Bacteriovoracaceae bacterium
TCCCGGCCATAAAGCCAGGACTGTAGCCTGCAGCTAAGAATGGATTACCAGCACCACCAAAGCCATTTCCAAACATTCCCCCATAACCAGCAAAGCCGCCCATGCCCATGCCATTACAGCTTGAAGCAAAGCTCTCGGCATCATTAGGATTCATAGGGGGAGCACCGAGCTCCAATTGATAATTTAGATAAGAGTCGAAGCGATTTGTACAGGCAAGATGTCCGGCCTCATAAGCACCGGCCCAACTCTGCTGACCACTTTGATAGGCCCTTGCCCAATCTCTTTGACCGCGGTATTGAAAATAAGTTCCGCCTAAAAAGGCCAATGGCCCAGCAAGGTGCCCAATCGCATCCACCCAAGGATTTGATTGTTGTGGCTCATCAAAAATTAAGCAATCGATACAATCGCCGGAACCCATTCCAGAAATTTGCATCCTTAGGCAAGCTTTATACTCTTGAACGAGTCGAGCATCATTGGCCAACATACTACAGTCTTCGAATGAAGCTGCTTGCAACGAATTGATAGGAGCAAAATCAGTGTGCACTATCGCCATCGACAACATCAATCCAAAGATGGCCGTTGTTTTCCATAAATTTTGCAGTTTTTGTTTGAGCTTAATCATGCCTCTCTCCGCATTTTTAAGATGCTTCATCCATTTTTAAAAAGTGAAACAACCTCTCTTCAGTGTATCTCACTCGGACATTTCGGAGGTTTTGAGCAAAAACTTTAATTTTTCGAGCGTTTAGCTCTGAGATTTAAACAGATTTTCACCAAGTAGACATAAGTGACTGATCTTACGAGGGTTTTTCTTGACTCACTTAAGTCCTTATAAGATAAGGAGCAGAGTAGATTTCGGGCAATATAAGGAAAAAATAATGGAAGCATTTAAAGAAAACATATTTGAGTGGCTTTTCCTTGTGGCAATTCTCGCCATTTTGGCCTACACGGCCTATGTAATTAAGAAAGAACCCGAAAGCTATAAGAAAAATGCTAAAAAACAAAAGCTTGCTCATTTTAATTTACATATTCCAGAGTGGTGGGGAGAAATTGGCGGCGACCAAAAAAACTCTTTAGTTTATGAACGAACAGATACTCGTTATGACTGGAGGGCCACGTTTATTTGGGTGAATTTCGAAGATGTTGGTCCAGGTCACGAAGATTTAAGAGAGGTCTTCGTTGAGATGATCCAAGAAAAACAAATCGTTTTTGATCCCGACACAAGTATCATCATGAACCCTTCTGACTTTCAATCAAACTCGGCCGTACAGTCGGGAGAAGTTGAAATGTTAAGAGTTGAGGGAACTGCAACTC
The DNA here is from genome assembly GCA_007116425.1 of Bacteriovoracaceae bacterium. Lineage (GTDB taxonomy): Bacteria > Bdellovibrionota > Bacteriovoracia > Bacteriovoracales > Bacteriovoracaceae > SKIL01. Next base: position 1,312 of record SKIL01000026.1, read on the forward strand.
AAAAAGAGACTGAGCGCATTTATTATGATGCTTTTCTATTAAGGGATTTTAAGAATCAGGGATTTTTACTTGCCCAAAGTCAGAGTTCGGTACTAAATGGACTTGTGGAAGGGCCATACTTCGAAGAAGTTATGCTCAACTTTGAACGAGAGCAAACTTCTTCAAAAGAAAATATAAATGGGAATTAAATTAGAAACTTTTCTTTGATGAGAATTGACGGATTCGTGAAACTAAAAAATTCACAATATCATCGTCCGTCCCAAATACGTCTTCAATAAAATCGCAGTCGAGAAGAAACTGAGTCATTCTATTAGCGACATCATGTAAAGACTCTACAAGATAAAGACCACCAATATTTTCGCCATTAAATGACTTAATAATTTCTTTTCGAGCATGATTATACATCTCTGATTCAGTAACATCTTCAGGGAGATTATCAGCGCCCATCTTATCTTCGACTTCTTCAATCGCCTGCTCTTTGATATCTTCATCGGTCGCAAAACTCACAGCATACTCAGTCGCCATGGCGTCAATCAATTGCTCGCGTTTTGCCGTATCAAAAACGATAATATTATTCTCTTTCAAATGATTTATAGTAAAACTAGCTAATGTTTTAAGCGTCTCAAAATCGGTTCTCATCAAACTGATCCTCTTAATTAAACTTGTAATTGTCTTTCAGTGTATCTTAATGAAAGCCTGAAATACAAGAAAGTATTCTCTAAATCTGCATAAATTAAGAGAAAAAATAATTTTTAGCGCTTAAATCGCTTAAAAAAGGCCCTGCGAACTCCTTGACCTTCACCTAATAGAACGAGGACAACAATATAACTTCCAACCCCTAAACTTCCACATAAAGCGAGAGAGAAGATCTTGGCCAAAAGGATGCCCTCGAGCGAATAAAAGTGCTGTCCAGCATAGAAGGCGATCACGAAACAAAGAAGCCCAGCGGCCAATGACTTAAAAAAGATAGGAGGGAAAAAATCCAAAAATCTGATATGAATCAAGCGCCTCAGAAAAAACACTTGAAGCAGCGAGTTAAGCAACATGGATAGTGAAGTCCCAAGGGCCAAAATACTAAAACCATAAATTGGTGTCATGATTAGGCAAAAGACAATATTTGCCCCGATGCAAAAAACAGAGATAAAAACTGGAGTTTGCGGACGGTCGAGAGCAAAAAATGTCGGGGCCAAGATTTTGTATAACCCATAAAAGGGAAGGCCAATAGCATACATATATAAGGCCAAAGTGGTCATTTGAGTATCTTCAGATCTAAAAGCTCCTCGCTCGAAAACCAGATTGACACTTTCATGGGCCAGGGCCAGAAGAAGCATCATTGCCGGGATTATAGTTAAGTAAGACAGAGAAAAACCAGACCGCAAAAAGTTCACGGCCTTATCTTTTTCACCGGCTTTCCAAGCGTCACTAAAATGCACGAGATTTGAATTGGCAATCGAAACTCCTAAAATCCCCACGGGAAACTGAAACAGGCGAAAAGCATAAGTTAACCAAGAAACGGCCCCAAGAACTGTACCGGTTGCTAAGATTGTTGTTACAATCAAATTGATTTGATTGGCCGCGATTCCGATAGTCCCAATCCCTAGACGCTCTACTATGCGCTTAGTATCGCGATTAATAAAAGACAATGGACCCTTGGGCCCATAGGCAACTTTAAATAGCATTGGTAATTGGACCAGCATCTGCAAAAGCCCACCAAAAAACACGCCAATCCCCATGGCAATAATTCCATGATACCCCATGGACTCGACAATCGGTGGAAGCCACAAAATACAGGCGATCATAACTAAATTAAAAAAGGCCGGCGCCAAA
>SKIL01000064.1 GCA_007116425.1 Bacteriovoracaceae bacterium
AATCGTGTTAGGCATATGGTGAATGTTGTTTCTGGTATGCGTCCGCAAAATGCAGCAGAGGTATTATCGGTTCAAGACTCTGAAATTGCTGTACAAATTCTCTCTCAGTTGGACCCAGAGAACATTGCGCGTATTTTTAATCAAATGGATAAGGAAATATCTGCCCGGCTTCAAAAACAGTACATGAATATGAAAAAATAGATGCAGTGCGCATTATATCTTTAGGACAATAAAGGAATTATGAATAATATAGACAACTCGTTACTTTCACTACTTCAAGGGGGCTCTGCAAAGAGTAACTCTTCGATCGGGAATATGGGGCCTTCGGGATCTCCTCCCAGTGCTGACCTTGGGTTGTTTCAGTCTTTATTGGCCAAATCTCAGTCACACTTTGACGATCTAAAATCGACTCTATTAGACTCGCTCGATGGAGGCTTGAACTCTAATCAAGAAGTTTCGAATGGACTTTTAAAAGTGCTACAAGCCGCTGGTTTTGACCTTGAAAGTCCAGATGCGATGAAAGACGTTGCAAGCTTACTTGATTCATTAAAAAGCGAAGGGATTGATTTAGAGTCTTTAGGCCCAAAAGAGATTAAGCTTGTTTTGGCCGAGTTAAAAAATATCGAAAATGATGACATTAAGGTTGCAGCTAAAACAACTGCAGCTCCGGCCTCTGTCGCTGCGAATTCTCAAAATCTAAGTTATTCTCAAGATTATATTGAAAATGTAAATCGTTTTAAAAACGCTAAGTCTCAGCCACAGGCACAACAACAGTCCCAATTACAACAGGCAGAGAATATATCGCAAAAAAATAAATCCGTTCACGGAGCACAACAGTATTCTCGAAATTATCAGCAGGCCTCAAATAACTTATTTGAATCAAGGCCGTTATTCAGTAACTCAAATGATGTCAATAATGAGTTAGCAGTCCAGTCTCAGAATACAGAGTTTGCAATCTCTTCTCCTGAAGGAAAGGGGGGCTTTCAAATGGAGGCCAATGTAAGTCGTCAACTAGCTCCTCAGGCCCTTGTGCAACAAGGTCAGAACTCTCAGACGATCGACTTATCTCACATCGATGCTAACAATAGAACAGAGTTGATAAATAAACTAATGGGCGAAATTGAAAAAGTTCACTTTGAAAAAAGAGATAGTCTGGACTTATTAGTCAAGCATAATGACCTCGGGAATTTTAGAGTGTCTGTAAATAAGGCCGGTCTTGGAGAACAGATAGACCTCATGATTCAGGCCCAAACTCGTGAAGCACATAAGTTTTTTGCGGACCATGAAGTAGAACTTTTAAAGTCTCTAGACCGCAATGGGATAAAGCTTGCAGAATTTAAATTATTATTTGGTGCAGGGAAAGAATTTTCTCAGGTCTTTGTTGAGAGTAAAAACTTAAGTAGTGAGCTTGATCATAAAGATTCTGACGCAAATGATAGAGAGAATGCTGAGCAAAACCAAAGAGGTGAGAGTCAGAGAGATCAAGACTCGGATCGAAGAAAAGCTCTATGGGAGCAATACCAGAATAGTTTGGCAGAAGTTGCTTAATTAACTTCTATTGCCTAAGGGATTTTATATGACGGCCATAGGTCGACCACAACAAGAAAATGCATTTGCTGGAATCCAAAGAGCTAGCTCTCGTCCTGGGAGTTTGAGAGAAAGCGACTCGGTTGGAGATCAACTAAATAGAATTGCAGGAAGGGTTCCAGAGTCGAGATATAAAAGTTTTGAAGAGCACACACAGCTAGATAAAGATGACTTTCTAAAGCTTCTTGCACATCAGCTTCAAAATCAAGATCCAATGAATCCAATGGATCAGAAAGATTTTGCAAGTGATTTAGCGCAATTTTCTCAGCTTGAACAAATGACAAATATGAATAGTTCTATAGAGAAGCTAGGAAAAAATGCCGGACATGAAGAAAAGTTTTATGGCGCGAGCTTTTTAGGTAAAGAAGTTTTTACTGAAGGCTCAACAATAAATTTTGATGGGGTCAATCAGCCTTTGATCCCTTTTTCCTTGGATCGTTCTGCTAGTAAGGTTTTAGTTAGGGTCTTTGATGAGAGAGGGCAGTTGATATCTCAGCTTGAAAGAGAATCTATGAGTGAAGGCCCTCAAAATATGAGGTGGGACGGAATTTCAAATGATGGTACTCGCGCAACTGGTGGAACATATCGTGTTGAAGTTTTGGCCTGGGATCATAATGAAGAATTGTTTCAAGGACAAACGCAAGGGACAGGTATTGTCTCAGGTGTACAGTTCGAGAATGGCGATACGATTTTAGTTTTAGAAGGTGGACGTAGAATTTCTTTAAGAGATGTGACAAGTTTTGCAATGCCTGAGGATACTAGGCAGTCTCAAATTGAAGCCCTTCAAGGCCAGTTGGAACAGTTGAAGCAAGGCCAAACCAATTCTGGTGGGGCAGTGCGGCAAAAAGGTGCAGGATTGCCCAAGGCCGTCCAAAAAGCATATGATAATAATAGCTCTCACTCTAGAGGACTATCTAACTTTTAAGAGATAAAAAGAAAATGGGCGATAATAAGGTCAACCAAATTCTCATTCCTAACGTCACTAAGATTCCCAAAGGGAAAAGTGATAACGATCTTCGTAAGATTGGTGATGTTCACAATGATGAGTTTAAAAATCTTTTAAAAGAAAAGGTATCTCAAGGTGAAGTTGAGCATGGGATTAAACTTTCAACCCATGCGGCCAAGAGACTACAAGAAAGAAATTTGGAACTTGATGGACCAGAGTTTTTAAAATTAAAAGGTGCAATTGAGAAATTAAAAGTAAAAGGGGGGAGGGATTCTTTAGTTATTACTGATAAGGCCGCTTATATTGTAGACGTAGATAAAAATACTATTGTGACAGCTGTGGATAAAAATAATATGGCGGAAAATGTTTTTACTAAAATTGATTCAACATTGTTTATGAATTAAAGGAAGATAAAGAGAGAATAAGGCCGGTCCTTTCCTGGAAGCCAAGTTTAAGCCTGTCGTTGTTTGAACAATCTCTTTAAAATTCCAAAAAATTAATAAAGCTTGCTTTAGTCTAGGAGGGACTTGCATGGGAATTTTAAGATCATTTAATATTGGTGTCTCTGGTTTACACGCTCACGGCCAAGG
>SKIL01000081.1 GCA_007116425.1 Bacteriovoracaceae bacterium
AAAAAAATCTAAAAGGTGACATCGTTGCAAATCAATCAAAAAAACTGAAGCTCTCAAGTGAAAAGCAAGAACTTAGTGACTATACGATTAGTTCGACTGGACTGCTTGGTGTAAGAGTTATTGACCCCAAAGGCCGAGTTGGCGTAGCATACAGTGAGGCGCTTTCGACTGATTCATTGAGTTTGATGATAAATCAGGCCCAACAAGCGGCCCTTATTTCTGAACCATCTGAATATCAAAACTTAGATGATAAAGATTACAACCCTTCATCTATCGATGCGACAAGCTCTGAAACATATATCACGGAATCAGAAGAAGAGTTCTCTCTTGATAAAAAAATTGATATGGCCTTGAGCTTAGAAAAAGACTTACTCAAGCTAGACAAGAAAATTGTCAACGCCCCTTATAATGGTCTATCAGAAATGGAAGGAGAACATTTTTATGCCAATTCTCTAGGCCGATTTTGTTCACAAAAAGGCCGTGCTATTTCTATTTATTCATCCGCTCTCATGCAAGATGATAAAAAACAGTCAATGTACTATCAGTCACGAGTTGGAAGAAAGTTTTCAGACCTGAATATTGAACAGTGTCTTAATGCAATTTATAAAAAGGCCAATGATCTTCTTGAAGGAGAAACAGTTAAAACAGGCCGCTATGACATTATTTTTGACACTGACACTCTCTCTTCAATGGTGTCTGCGTTTTCAAGTATGCTGTCTGGAAAAAGTGCTGTTTTAAAGATGAATCCTTTCGCTGACAAGATCGGAGAGATAATTGCTTCTGAAGCTTTTTCGCTCAAAGATATCCCACGTTTTAATGCGAATGGGTTTAAAGGCTTCAATGATGATTTTTTTGATGATGAAGGCTTTGAAAGACAAAGTATTGACCTCATCGAAAATGGTACTCTTAAGTCATTTTATAATAACTCGGCGACAGCAAAACAACTTAATATGACAAATAACTATAGTGCTTCAAGGTCAGCTAAAGGGCATTTAAGCGTTGGAGGAACTAATAAAGTCATCAGCTGTGGGCGAGAGTCTGAAAGTGATATTAAGTCGGGTGAATATTTATACATTTTTCACTTACAAGGACTCCACTCTGGAACGAATGTCATTAGTGGAGACTTCTCATTTGGAGCAAGTGGTTATCTCATGCGAGATGGAAAAATGATACAAACAGTGAAAGGAATCACTCTATCTGGTAACTTTTATAGTGCATTAAAAGAATTAAGACTTTCAGATGAATTAAAGTCTTCACATATGCAAACGTTCTTTGCCCCTACAATTAGATTTAAGCAATTAAGCATTGGTGGGCATTAAATGAGTGGAGAGCTATTTGTTTTATGTTTGGCAGGTATTCTCTATCTCTTTGCATGGCTCCCCTCTTCCTTGGCAAAGGCAAAAAGTTTTGGCCCAAAATGGCTCGCTTCAAACCGTGAAGCTTCAGGTGCAGAATTAGTTGCTTGGGGAGGACGATGTGAAAGGGCCTATCAAAACCTAAAGGATAACTTCCCAGGCTTTATTATTGCGGTGCTGGTCATAGAGCTAACATCAACTCATGGGACTCTCAGTTTAGTACTTTGCTGGGTTTATCTCGTATGTCGAATCGGACACTTTATGAGTTACGGTATAGGACTTGTTTACCCTAGAGCAATATTGTGGATTGGCGGACTGGCCGCCAACCTGTGCTTATTTGCGATTGCTTTACTTGGGTTTTAATGAGCTTTGATCTTCAACTTTTTTTCTAGCAGCTTCGATCATTTCGTTTCTGGATTTTTCATTCATCCATCTATCCTGAGCTTCTTTACTTAATGAATGTAGTGGATCGTAATAGAAAAATATTTGACCAGGCTTCACATTTGGGGCCTTCCAAACACTTATTCCATTTTCTTGATCATAGTATTCATATGAAGAGACATTTCGCTTGCCACCACCGCCGGGTAAATCACATACAAAGGTTGGAGTATTAAAACCTGCAGTTGTTCCTCTAACCGCTTTTTCTAATTCGATTCCCTCCTTTAAGCTTGTTCTGAAGTGCTCACACCCGGGAACCATATCGTGCATATATACGTAATAAGGCTGAATGTTCATAAAACTCAATTGGCGCGTGAGTAATACCATTGTGTCGATATGATTATTAACTCCTGTTTGGAGTACGGCCTGATTACGAACAGTAAAGCCCTCCGTGTAAAGCCGATCCATCGCCATTTGACTCCACTTTGTAATCTCTTTTGGAGATGAAAAGTGAGTGTGAATTACAACTTGCTTTCCAAAGGCACGTCCTAATTTCATAACATCTTGCATGGCCTCAACCCATTCGTCATCAGTGAGAACCTTCATTGGAAAAATAGCAATTCCCTTGGTTGCAAAGCGTATTCTTCTTATATGTGGAATTTTTAACAAGTTCTCGCCAATATAGCGAATCTGTTTTGGGGTAAGCATGTACGAATCGCCACCAGATATAACAACATCCTCGATTCTAGAGTTTTTCATTATATATTCAAATACATCATCCCAGCGCTTCTGATTGGCGCCATATGTTTCTTTGTCAATTGATTCTGTTGACCCTCCGATAATTCGGCTTCTTGTGCAGTATGAACAATAAACAGGACAAATTGTCGTAGGTAGAAATAAAACTTTATCCGGATAGCGATGAGTTAAAAGCGGGATTGGGGCATCGACATCTTCATTTAAAGAGTCCGCCATATGCATCGGATGATCTGGTAAAAATTGAGAACCGAGAGGAAGGAATTGTTTTCTGAGCGGATCATTAACAGGATTACTCCAGTCAATCAAAGAAAAGATATAGGGAGTAATTCGAATATTCATAGGCGCCTTTTTTTGGCCATCGAGAATATCTTGGTAGAGCTCATCAGAGCATCTATCTCCCAATACTTTTTTTACCTGTTCAACTTTTCGAATTGAGTTTTTTGTTTGCCATTTATGGTCCGCAAACTCTCCCCTAGTAACACTTGCCCAAGCGGGTATCTCTTTCCAAAAGTCATCATTACGAAAATTTCGATGCTCAAGTTCGGGGATTTTAGAATGGTCTACATTACTGCTCATAGCTCTTACCTCGTTTACGAAAGTATTAGGACTATTCTAACATGTTTAATTA
>SKIL01000075.1 GCA_007116425.1 Bacteriovoracaceae bacterium
ATTTCAGACTATGTTGATGGCTGGCCACTTCATGAGTTTTTAAAACGAAGGCCGGGTAAGCGCTTGACTCCCTTTCAAGCGTTGCACCTTTTACATGCTCTGGCCAAAGGGCTTGAGGATATTCATCGTATGAAGGAATACCATGGTGATTTGCATACTGAAAATGTCATTGTCCAAAGGTATGGTTTGGGGTTTGAATTAAAGTTAATTGATATGTTTCAATGGGGTGCTGCTCGTCCCATAAATATACATGAAGATGTTATTGACGTAATAAGAGTTTTTTATGATTCCTTAGGCGGGAAAAAGCACTATGCTAAGCAACCTAAAGTTATTAAAGATATTTGTTGTGGCCTTAAAAAAACGCTGATTCTTAAAAAATTCAAAACGGCCGGTCAGTTACGCGCCTACGTTGAAAATCTTTCTTGGGACGAATAGGATTAATTTTATGGAAGTTCAGGCCTTTTATAATACCGTCGACTCCTCTGTTCAAAAGTATACATTTTTAGGGCGAGATCTCTACCATTTTGCTCGTGTCTGCCCTGGACATGAAATAAATCAAGATAGCAGCGCCATTATTCATATTTCTCAAGAAATGGGCCTATTGGTCGTTGCTGATGGAATGGGAGGAATGGAAAAGGGTGAGAAGATATCTAAGCTTGCAATTGAAACATTAGTGCAGCAACTTAAGGATACGCGCAATCGTGAAAGTAAAATTTCTCATATTATCTTAGATGCTCTCGAAGATGCTCATCAAAAAATTAAGGAATCAAAAATTCAAGGTGGAACCACCCTTAGTATTTGTGAAGTGACTTCTGATTACATTCGTTTTTATAATATCGGAGACTCTTTTGGTCTTTTAAGTGGTTCTCGTGGCCTTGTAAAATACCGAACGATTGATGATAGTATTACGGGTTATGGAGTTGAATCTGGTCTGATTACTGAAGAGAAGGCCCTTACTCATGAACATAGTAATATTATTACTAATGCTCTAGGGCTTGATGATTTTAGAGTTGAGGTGAGCTGTAAACTGTTCCCTTCTCGATATGACCTTATACTTATGAGTTCCGATGGATTATCGGCCAATTTAACAACAGATTCCATTGTCACAACCATAACTTCTGGCCCGTACGAAAATAAACTGGACTCAGTTGTTCAGTTGGCGACAAAGCAGATGACCACAGAATCCGCTAAATATCACAACCCAGATGACTTATCTTGTTTTCTTTTCTCATATCCCGGAACTGGCGATAATTTTTTTCAGCAGTCGACTCAGACCGAATCTTAGGGCCTGTAACAGTTTTTATTGTTCTTGGATTCGGTATTTCCTTAATTGTTTCTATTATAGTTTTATATTCACCGCGTTTGCTTAAGAATGAAGCACAATAATCATTAGTTTTATGAATATTAAGGAGTGTTTTGTTATGCAGTCAGACTCAATCGAAAAGCGTCAATTGATCGTTCAGAAATTTGGAGGAACATCAGTTGGTAGTTTAGAGCGAATAGAAAAATCAGCAGAAATTATTCTTGATAAGTGGTCAATGGGCTGCGCTCCAGTTGTCGTTGTTTCGGCCATGAGCGGTGAAACCAATCGCCTTGAAACAATGGCCAGAAATATTTCTCATCGTGAAGATGCGGCCATGGAGTTGGTTCTCTCATCGGGAGAGCAAGTTACAGTAGGTCTGATGAGTCTAATGCTAGACCGACTTGCACGTGAAAGAGGTTATATTAGGCCAGATGAATCGATTGCTTCGCCTTATTTGTCACATCAGCTGCCGATCGGGACTCACTCAAATGAATATGCCGATGCCAAAATCGAATACGTTAATCACGCTCAGGTATGGTCGAACGCGAGCGCTGGTAAAATTACCGTTTTACCTGGTTACCAGGCGTTTAATGGAACACAGGTTTTAACCCTTGGAAGAGGCGGAAGCGATACTTCTGCTGTATCTATTGCTGGACTTATTGAGGCCGACTTATGTGAAATTTACACTGACGTGGATGGGGTTTACTCTACGGATCCGCGCTTATGTGAAGATGCGATTAAGTATGACTTAATTACAACAGATGAAATGCAAATTCTTTCAAAAAATGGTGCAAAGGTTATGCATCACAAAGCGATCGATGCAGCTCATACATATAAAGTCCCAGTAGTTGTGAAGTCTAGTTTTGAGCCAAGCAAGCAAGGAACTATGATTGTTCACCCAGAACTTATTGAGAAGTACCACAAAGAGGATACAGAAGCTGAATCCATTTATATTTATGGGTTAACAATGCTTAAGGATGTTATGGCCGTAGAGCTTCCACTGAGATCAGGACTTAAGAAAGAGATTATGGATAATCTCCCACTTCTGTCATTGACGGAGCAAAACGAGAGAATTCAAGTTATTCTCGATAGTAAATACTGGGATAACCTCAATGAGATTGTAAAAAATCAAAAATTAGATCTAGATAGACCTAAATCACTTTATGGCAAAATTAGTATCCTTGGAGAAAATCTTTCAAGTGATTCAAGTCTTATTGAAGAGGCGATTGAGACGGTAAAAGATAATTTAGACGGAACATCACACTCTATAAAGGGTGTTCAAAAGAACAATGAGGTCATTACTTTTCTAGTAAACAGAGAAGCCGCTGCAGATGTAACCAGAAAAATTCATGATTGCTGCCAGAAAGTGATTGGCCCCAAGCTTAAAGGGGTCGAGGCGTCTGGTGTATTAAATAAACTTTCAAACTTAACATTAGCGAGGTAGACAATGGCCGGAAAAATTGGACCATTAAAAAAGAACTCTGATCTTATAGTAAGACATGGAACTTTAGATGATATTGATGGAGTGTATAGAATTGTTAAAAACTCTACTCTTGATGACAATTCGAGGTACTTCTACCTTATGATGCTAAGTTATTTCTCAAAAGACTCAGCTGTTGTAATTGATCCAAAACTAGAGGACTCTAACCGTTCAGAGGTTGTTGGCTTCATCGTAGGTTTATCATCGGTTTCACAAAATGAAGCTCAGAATGAAGGAGACACTGAAAAAAGTGCTTTGTCTAAGGAAATGCCTACTTTAGGTCCTGATGATTATTTTTGCTGGCAAGTTGGTGTTGATGATGAGTATCA
>SKIL01000126.1 GCA_007116425.1 Bacteriovoracaceae bacterium
GTATCATTAGGATGTGATGAAAGCTTTCCATCGACCTGACGTCGCCTCAACTCTCCCAGATCTAAAACTCGACCGGCACGAATCTCAACAGGACAGAAGTCCGTAAGCTCTTCCACATACTGGCGGTTAGATGAGCGAGAGAAAATCTCAGCAGTCATGTCCAAAAGATTAGGATCAACTCTCGACCCAAGTCCCTCATCCAAGATTTCTTGATAGTCACGTTGTGTATTTAAGAAAGTTTGATTAAGAGCTTCATCTCTAGCTGGAGTCGAATAAATATCAAACTCTGTATAATCCATACAACGACCATTAATGCTATTTAGATAAGTAATGGCCTGGGCCACGTTATCAACTCGGCCCTGTGCTTCTAAACACAAGTTTCTCAAAGATCGTTTAAGTCTGGCCTCTGGAGTTTCAACAGTCGTTCTAAGAAGTCTCGTTAAATGTGGAAAAAAATCATTTCCAAGCTCACTCGATAGTCTGAACTGCTCTGAACTATTACCTAACTCTGAAGGAATAGCACTTAATGGCTGACCGATATGCTCTGGCCAACGAAAACGTCTAAAGCCCCACTGCCCTTGTGGACGGTGAACAAACTCACGCTCTCTTCTTCTAATCATTGGTAGATTGTTGTCTTTAATCGCTTGTGTCGCGTAAATCACATCGAAGGTACCAGTCGGGTTAACAGCTTTAATATTATATACGTGGCGGATAAAGTTTCCAAAACGAGCTCTAATTCTGTAAGTAAACATATCACCAGAACCAATCTCTTCTAGCTTCACAGGGAAAGTATTGTCGTGAGTTAAAAAGTGTGAGCCCATGCTATTACCAACATAGTTGATAAACTGTACAACTCTTCTATCTTGATCTGATATATGATTAAAACGATCAATTCCATTGTGGAAATTTCTGTATGGGTCTCTATCTCCACGACTTCCAGATGGATTTCTCACAGCAAACGGCAGCCCATTTTCATAAGCAAAAATGATTCTTAAACCATGAGCAGCATCTGCACAGTCAGCGCGAACACCAGAGTAGGGACTATTTCGGTCTACGAACATTCTCTCGTAAACCTCATCACTATTAACCCATTCCCCATATTTTCTTTCCCACTCCTGATTCCACTCTTGAGTATGTTGCCATACCTGTGAGTGGGCGGGGACCGTCATCACTATCAACAAAACGAATATCCACAGCTTGTTCACATTTCCTCCCTCGTGTAGAATTTACCTTGGTCTGTAAAACTTGCAGTGTGTGGTATCTGGCCATACAATTTCTGGCAACGTGCAGAGCGCAACACGAGGACAAAAAGCATGAAAAATGGTAAAAATTTCACACTTCCGATTGTAATTTTAATCGTCTTTATTGTTATTTCGATATTTCTTGTTTTTCAATCAAGGATTGAAGAGCGTACAGATCTGCATGAACCAAATCAAGAAGTTGCTTTGATTGATGATATAGAGGAGTCCTTTCAGGATAGCCCATTTTTTAATCATGACGAAAGAAATGAGCTAATTGAATTTGAATTAGAGTCAAAAAATCTTTCTGAACTTGATGAAAAAATTAATGACTTTAGAAACTTTTGTAATGAGTTTTTTCCCCAATACAAAGACCATTTCCCTACCGTAAGTGAGCTATCTCACGCTCTTTTGGATGATGAGACGATTGCTGTTTCACAAAACGTTCACATTGAATCTGAGTACGGACAAGTCTATCGAGTTCGTCGTTTTATTGATGATGGTCAAAATGGAGAATACGAACGCCTCGTATTTTACAAAGAAGATGAGACTGGCTTTCCATATATTGTAGACATTCCTGAAGAACATCAGGTTAACCCAAGTGAAGAGATTATTGCTCAATATTTGGCCTATGGAGAGAAAATCTTTACTCAAGAAACATATCTCAAAGAAAGTGATGAACAAAGTTTTCTATTTGAGTTTGAAAATGATGAGTTAATAAGAGTTGATGTCGCAACCCCACACGGAATTATGAACTGTCAAAAGCCCTTCGAATAAGGGCTTTTATTAGTCTCCCATTTGCATATGAAATGCTGGCGCATGGTCGTGAATCTCAAGCTCAACCGCAACCCTGACAACACCTACGTCAGCCTCTGTGTAAGCATTAAATGGATCATTTTGAAGGTCTGATAGCTCCATTTTTTTTGCCCACACCACATAATCACCATGTCTCCAAGAGATAAACTTATCAGTCTGATGAACAACCTCATCGACCCCAAACATCTCGGGGATCATCTCTCACACGATTTCAAGTGAACTTTCAGCAGGGCGAAACTCAAAAGACATATGCTGCAAGAAATCTTCACCGTTTTCATTTTCAAAAAACTGAGCGTGAAAATATCGAGTTCCTGGTATTGTATTCGTTGTTCTGACAATAGACATTTTTCCAGTATATGGATTTTCATCAATTCTCAATTGAAGAGTGAGACCACCTTCCCTTAATTCAGACACTAATGTCTCTATACCCCCTCCACCTGAGATACTATATTTGGCAAGAGTTTTAAGCTTTAGGTTTAAAGATTCTATCTCAACCTTGTCAAACTCAGAGTACTGCTGTCTTAGGTCTAATAGGCGGTTTCGCTCACTCTCTTCATTTGTATCGGTTGTTTGCTCAACACTATCTTCTTGGGTCTCCTGAACTTCTTCACTATCACTACGGACTAAAGAAATCTCATCCACAGACGTGTCTACTTCAAGGCCTTGTCGATGACTTAATAATAAAAAAATTATTACGGCACCCAAAAGTATGAGTGCCATAAAGATAAGACTTTTAAAATTTTTCACTTTCCCATCTCAGTAAATAAGGTGTTGGATTCATTAAGTCTGACCTACGATTAAACCGAGTATTTCCGCTTTGAGATAATGGTCCTCTAAGCTCACCAGAGTAAAGCTCAAAGTGCAACATTGGTCGACAACAACCAGAGTTCACAACCCCCATATAACCAATCCTTTGCCCCATTTGAACCCGATTGCCATTCGCAGTCTTCTCAGGTCTTCTTCCGTTAATTTCCCCATATCTTACCACAAAACCTCCACTGTGAACGACCTCTATCGCATAAGTTCCCTGGTAAAAATAATAAAGCCCCCTAATA
>SKIL01000135.1 GCA_007116425.1 Bacteriovoracaceae bacterium
AGTACCTCTCCATCAAGTGCCAGGGATATTCCCGATAAACCTGTAGACTTAGGAGCACAGAGTTTCGAATACCAGGGTCGTACTTTTCTTGTTTTAAATTATAGTAATTATCCAGAATGGCATACCTATTGGAAAAACCCAGGAGACTCAGGTCTTCCTATTAGAAAAGAATTTATTGTCGCTGATGATAACGGAGAAGACGTCAAAGTAGAAATTGAAAGCTTAGAGTGGCCAGCTCCGCGTCGATATATTGAAGATGGAGATATCCTCACCTATGGCCATAGTGGAGACTACTCACTTTTCTTTAGTCCCACCCCAGAACAGTTACAAGAGTGGGAAGGTAAAGACTTTTCCGTGCGATCTTCATGGCTAGTCTGTCGTCACGTTTGTATCCCCGGGCGAGGTGAGGTAAAAGGCCAATGGAGACAGGGTAGTTTTAGGTCGCAAGCACCAACGCTAACACTCGACAGGTCTACACTTATAGACCGCCTCAACTCTCTCCCCCAAGAGAGAGATTTTCCTAATGAGCTCGATATTGTCTTGGCCAAATCTTCATCTGATCATCGCGAAGAACTTGCACTTTATTATACTTTTAGAACTGAAGGCCAGATTGGTTATAATAGAAATCTTTTAACTCCTTTTCCAAATGATCTTCTCGGCTTTAAAAGAGAATATCTCTTCCAAGATCGTTCAGGTCACTACTATGGACGAATGCTGATCAATTGGGATGGGGACTTTGCTACTCCTCCTGTCAACTTCCCAGAGAATGGAAGTCTTTCCACACCAATTGAAATATCATTCCTGCTCTACAACCCAGACAATGGAAAGACTGAAGTTATAACAAAAACCTTCAGAAGTTTTTCAATCGATCATGCTAACCGAGCAGAAGACCTACTCTCGGTTTTGTCTACAGTTGATAATCAAAGTGGCCCGGAAGATATTAGCGGCACGGCCGCAGGAGAAGTAAGATCAACTCAATTGGTAGACCAAAGTCGAGCTCAGGCAAACCTTTTTTTCTACCTTCTTCTTGCACTCATTGGCGGAGCAATCCTAAACCTCATGCCTTGCGTTTTACCCGTCATCTCCTTAAAACTTTTTGATCTCATAAAACACCGTCAAAAAACAAGAGGTCTAATTCTAAAGCATAATTTGGCCTACACCCTTGGAGTCCTTGCCACATTTATGGCCTTGGCCCTTACTGTTATTTTTATAAAGTCGACAGGAGAAGTTGTCGGCTGGGGATTTCAACTACAATCACCGATTTTTGTAGGTGTTCTCATTATTGCACTTTTCATCTTTGCACTTAATCTATTCAATCTATATCACTTTAAGACACCAGGAGGAAAAAGCCTTGGTGATGTTAAGTTACAAGAAGGCCGTCTCAGTGGAGACTTTGGAAGTGGCGTTTTGGCAACAATTTTGGCCACACCATGCTCAGCTCCTTTCTTAGGTACAGCTCTCACCTTTGCTTTCGCAGCGGACACTCTCACAATTCTACTCATGTTTTTGGCCATAGGTATTGGTTTGGCCTCTCCATTTATTGTGACAGGTTTTTTTCCGGCAATGATTAGTTTTTTACCTCGCCCTGGAATGTGGATGGAAAAGCTAAAAAAGTTCTTAGGGCTTTCACTTATCCTTACGGCCCTATGGCTTTCAAGTATTTTCATTGTTCTTATAGACGGGACAACCGAATTCTTTATGCTCCTAACAGGACTACTTTTTACCTTTTTCTATTTTTATGCAAGAAAAGAGATTACAAGAAACTTATTCTTCTCTTTTACCTTTGCTGTCTTCGCCATCATCCCTTTAGGCTACTCACTTTATTCGGCCAACCAGCAAAGAGTAAATGTTGATATTTCGGCCCAACAAGTCCGAGAGGGAGAAATTCGAAAGGCCGGATTAATCTGGAATCACTTCTCAGAAGAGAGACTTGAACAACATCGACAAAATGGGGATGTCGTTTTTCTCAATTTTACTGCTGACTGGTGTGTGACTTGTAAAGTTACAGAAAGGGTTGTCATTAACACTCAATCTTTTCGCAATATGATAGAGCAAACAGGAGCTGAGCTGATGCTTGCAGACTGGACCCGAGGTGAGAGCTATATTGGAGAATGGCTCGAGCAGCATGGAGTTGTAGGAGTTCCCGCCTATTTTGCTCTACAAAGTGATGGGACCCTCGTTCATCTCGGTGAAACGATTACAACAGAGAGGGTAAGAAGAAGTTTGAAATAAAAAGCCTCTCTTTTTTGACACTCTTATTGAGCACTCCTAAACTTTAAAGAGTTATTCTTAAAGCAAAGGAGTGCTTTATGTTCAAGATCAAATTAATAGCATACGTTATTGCCTTAACTTTATTTCTCCCCTTAACTTCTCAATCCTCTTATGCCACAAACGGCCCAGGCTTTTCTCATGGTGATAGGTTTGAGGCCCACACTTTACTAGGAAGTATTACAGTTCAATGTCCTCAATCTCGGGCCATGTATAATTGCCAGGATTATTATTTAAGCCCTGCGATGCGAGATGTTTTTATCTACTTAGACGCTCCTGAATCAGACAGTGTGAAACTTACATCAATTCAAAGTAGTGGCCGTGAACGCTCTCGAACTCAAGGTTTTGATGGACAACAAAGTACCTCTGATTTTAACTTGTGGATCTCAACTCTTTTTCAGCGTCCACTTTTAGGGGTTGGAAATAATCGTGTAATCTATGAAATGATTTCTAACGGAAGTGTTGTTGAAGATGGTGAGTTTGATGTCTATGTTGAATTAATGCCAACACGCTACTGTCCACATCGTTTTTACTATTCTGGAAACGAGAATGACTGCCGTGCCGGTGGGGCCTTATTTTGCTCTCGCTACTTCAGAGATGTAAGAAGTTGTCGCTAAGTTAATCTAGCTCAAACTTTGAGGGGACCAACATCATTTTCTCTATAACTGATTTTGGGTCCTCTCCTTCATATAAAACCGAATACAATCCATTAAATATTCGAGCTCTCACTTCGTACTTTTCAGATATAAGATATGCCGCTTTTGTCGTTTTATAACCCTCAACGACGGTTCTTTGAGACTGAATAATGTCCTCCGGCCTTCGCCCTTTAGCTA
>SKIL01000011.1 GCA_007116425.1 Bacteriovoracaceae bacterium
GAAACTGTATAATATTGTGAATCTGACTTGGAGAGAATATTTTTCACATAAGAATCATTTAAAACTTCTCCAATCAAACCTTTCTCTAAATCATTGGATACCGCGATGATCTCTCCCTTTTTATCAAAAAGGAAAAGGTTCGTATAAACAGTATAAAGATCATTTATATACTTTAAAATCTCAGTGCACTCTTCAATATGATCCGCATCTAAATGATTTTGCATCAGTGTTTTTCTAAAGTGAGAAGTCAGGGCCCACCATCGGCAATCATTTGCGCGCTCATACAAGTTGCGATCCATAATATCAATTGCAAGAGAAGAGATAAAGGCCGTTTCATTAAAAAGCGAACTGATCGCCGTTTCATGTAAATAAGATATAGACTTTTCAAATATCTTCTGTGTTTTATTTCCTGATGAGCTAATCTCCCACAATAACACCTTGCGGGCCGATGAATTTTCATGAGTACTGTCATCTTGCTGAACATTACCATTCCACACAGTCAAGTCAAGGTTAGACTGAATAACTCCGGCCTTTTGAGGTATAAGTCTCAGCTCTTTAGTAAAAAGTTGGTCGTTACTGGTTGCCGCTTGTATCACCTCTAGTGGAATTTGACTTTCACTCTGTTTTTCCTCGTATCCATTAAAGGCATACTCTAAGGGAACCATCGCATGTCCCATCCATCCGAGGCCAAAATATCCTTGATACCCATTAGTCCGACAAGTTTTGGCCAAGTACAACCTTCCTCCAAAACGAGAGACGACAAACTCTTTATCTGGGGCCAGCTCCACTTTTGAAGAAACATGTACTTGAGTCGGGTCACTCGACGCAATGACTGAACCATTTCGATCAATCAGAGTCATAATATTCCATTCATTTTCAGAAGAATGGAGATTTTTAAAAATCATATCAACTTCATTTTCAAATCTAAAAACAAGACAGAGGACACCCAAAACTTTTGAGCCAGGGTCATTTGTTTCTTTCACTTTATAGGAATAGATCAAACTTTTTGAGTCACTTGGGTTAAGATCTGAGTAACGATAAACCTCAATATACTGTTCACTTGTAGATTGGACTTCCTGAATCAGAGGATCCTTAATTTCTCCAAGCTTAATATCATCTCGCAACGAACACACCACCTCACCGCTCGTATCTGTTAAAATGATATTACTATAGACAGAATACTTATTGGTGTATTCAGCAAAGCGCTTTTTGAGATTTTGACAATGAATTTCAAACTCGTTTTCGTCTAAATTATCAAGCTTTAAAAATGACCGAATATCTTCATCTGTTGCCAAAAATCCAATATCTGCAGTTCGTTCAAACAAGTTTCTGATTAAAATATCAACTGCAACCTGTGCTTGACCTGTTAAGGAGTGAACAGACTTTTTTAACGTCTCAAGGCCCAATGTTGAAAGAAGTTCTTCAGTCAAGTACTTAAAGCTCTCTTGAGTGTCGGCCATATCTGTATTGAGACTCGTAATCTGACCCAAAATTGTCAAAAGATCCCACTGTTGACCTAGAATTGCCAACTCTTCACGGGCCTCTTCAACGTCTGACATGTGCTTGATAATACCCTGAAGTTCGTCAGGGATCTTGATTCCTTTATAAATTCCCATAGTGAGAAAATTATCGGTAAAAGTATGCAGGACTTAATACTTAAAAGAATTCTTCTTCAAAATTTTCCAACGCCTCAACCAAAAATAAGAAATATTTAGAGATATTTCTAAAACAAAAACATGACGCACCTCATATAGTGCATCAAGATATTCCAGTTACAATAAAGATAGTCAAAGGATTTCAATATGTTAAAACAATCTCTATTTATCTCTCTTACTTTTATACTCTTATTTGCCTGCTCAAAGAATTCAAGCGATCCACTGACGGCCGTAACTCCCTTTGAAGAAGTCGACTTTCCACTGGGTGAAACAAAGTTTCAATACGATTCTTATATTCACGAGCTAATCATTGGTGTCCCTAAAGTAATTACACCTCAAGATCACTCTATCCAAATAACCAGTGAATACACTTGCGAAGTAACTCCAGAGCTTCCCCAAGGTATGAGTGTTTCACCTCATGGAGTCATTTCAGGCATTGCCACAGAAAGTTGCCCACAAACCGAGTACTTAGTTAGTCGAACCATAGATGGAAAGGTCTCTGAGGCCTATATCAGTATTTATATACCTTCGCTCGAAGAATGGATGTTCCCCCCCTCAACCGTTCCTCTTCGTCCTTCAAAGTATTACAAAGTAACTGCCCTTCAAGCAGATAGCAGCTATCTTGCGGCCTTTGATGCTCAAGGTGTTTATTTTATGAATGCAGAAAATCCGTTTGATTTAGATGAAATTCATTATATCAACATACTTGCCCATGGCATGCCTCAGGCCATCACCACCTTGGGCAACTATGTCTATGTTCCCACTGTCACAGGGAATTTACTGATATTCAATTGGACAGACAAAGAGGTGCCTAC
Source organism: Bacteriovoracaceae bacterium (assembly GCA_007116425.1). Classification (GTDB taxonomy): domain Bacteria; phylum Bdellovibrionota; class Bacteriovoracia; order Bacteriovoracales; family Bacteriovoracaceae; genus SKIL01. The sequence goes on from SKIL01000011.1 coordinate 2,471, forward strand.
TCTTGAAACGGTCTTTCCCCTCCACACTCGTAACCAATACTATGACATCGCTCATGATGGTCAAGAAACACTTTTTGTGGCCAACACTCAATCACGACATATAGCAGTCGTATCCGTGGCCTCTCCAGCTGATCCATCGATTGAACAAATTATTGCACTCGATGGTATGGCCAGTGGAATTGCTTATCGCAATAATAGTCTTTTTGTGGCCAATTACAATCAAAACAGAGTTCATCTTTATGCTTTTGATTCGGATCAAAATAAATGGATTGAACAAAAAAGCGTCAACACTCTGGGCGCGCCCGCTCGTTTAGGAGTGGGTGAAAAATATCTGATCGCTCACAAGTACAACTCCAACGAGTTTGAACTCTTTACGCTCGAAAACCTTCCTGAAGGGTTTGAACCTCTCTCAAGAGTCAAAACAAATCAAACGATTGGTGTCTACAGCCGATCAATCTTTAAAAATGACTACTTAATTATTGCCCAATCGAGCAAGTTAAAATTCTATGACATAGACTCAGAAGGAAGGCCAACCAAATTCTTCGAATTAAAACTTCAAGATGAAGAGGGAGAACTTTATCGCGGGATATTAGGCTTTAATTTTTTTCGAAATGAAACCTCAC
>SKIL01000274.1 GCA_007116425.1 Bacteriovoracaceae bacterium
AATCGCGCTCCAGTTTACCAATATCTTCATAAAAATAGCGCAGTAAATCCTTTCCATGATCTGTATGCTCAACTTCAGGGTGAAACTGAAGCCCCATGACAGGACGAGATTTATGCTTCATCCCTGCTATGAACCCATTATCACTTTCTAAAATAACTTCAAAATCGCTTGGAGCAACGGCCACGTGGTCAAAGTGACTCATCCATACAGAAAGTCTTTTTGGACAGTTTGGAAGCTGATGCTCATCTTTGAATAAAATTGTTGTTTGCCCGTACTCACCCTTGATTCCTTTTTCAACATTTCCACCGTAGAACTTCCCCATAATTTGCATTCCATAGCAAATACCAAGAATCGGCAGATCTTTCGGGCCATTTAAAAACATCGAATAGTCGTAATCATCTTCACTTACGGACTGTGGCCCACCGGATAAGACGAGACATTCAGGAAGATCTCCTTTTTTCCAACGCTCGGCCGCTTCCTCCAGCGTTAGAATTTCAGACGAGTGACCCAACTCTCGTGTTTTTCGTGTAATCAGCTGAGTGTATTGAGAACCAAAATCTACAATCCAAATTTGTCTTTTTGCTATACCCATCTTTTTTCCCGTACAGTTTTATCTTTGACCCATCTGATAATTAGGGGCTTCCTTTGTCACCATCACGTCGTGAGGATGAGACTCTTTAAGAGATGCGGCCGTAATTTGAATAAATTCAGCATTTTCAACAAGCTTGTCTAAATTTTCAGCTCCAACATATCCCATTCCGGCGCGCAGTCCACCCAGCAATTGATAAATAGTCGTTTCCAGAGGACCTCGATATGGTACCTGCCCCTCAATTCCCTCAGGAACGAGTTTTCCAATATCGTCTACCCCGGCCTGGCCATAACGATCTTTAGACCCTAAAGTCATAGCACCAAGAGAGCCCATTCCGCGATAAACTTTATACGTACGACCTTGATAGAGAATTGTCTCTCCAGGAGTTTCATCACATCCAGCAAAAAGCGACCCTATCATCACGGAGTTGGCCCCTGCGGCCAAGGCCTTAACAATATCACCTGAATATTTTGTTCCTCCATCAGCTATGAATGGAACAGACGCTTTTCGGCAAACTTGAGCACACTCAAAAACTGCACTTAATTGTGGAACACCAATTCCAGCAACAACTCTTGTTGTACAAATGGATCCAGGACCAATTCCAACTTTAATAGCGTCAGCACCGGCCTCAATTAAGGCCTCACAGGCCTTGGCCGTGGCGACATTACCTGCAACAATATCAATTTCAGGAAAGCTTTTCTTGAGAAGTTTTACCATCTCAATTACACCTCGCGAGTGACCGTGGGCCGTATCAACAACGAGTGCATCGACTTGGGCCTCGGCCAGTGCTTCAGCTCGTTTAAACTCCTTATCACCGACGCCCATCGCTGCGGCAACTCTTAAGCGGCCACGAGAGTCCTTATTACTTTGCGGATAATCAATCGTTCGCATAATATCTCGAATCGTAATCAACCCCTTCAAGTGTAAGTTTTTATCGACGATGGGAAGTTTTTCAATCCTGTGTTCATGTAAAAGTTCCATGGCCTTTCGCCCGTCAGTCCCCTCAGGGGCCGTAACAAGTCGATCTGCATCAGTCATGACTTCACGAACTTTTTTGTTTAAATCATTTTCAAATTGCATGTCACGACTTGTGAGAATACCAACAATTTTTTTTGTTTCATCGACAACCGGAACACCCGTAATTTTATGTTTTTGAGTAAGTACTGTTACATCGTAAAGACTTGCATCAGGATGAACTGTCACAGGATCTAAAATCATTCCGGCCTCATACTTCTTAACCTTCATGACGTGAAACGCTTGATCTTGAGCATTCATATTCTTATGAATAACCCCAATCCCCCCTTGCTGTGCCATAACAATTGCAGTCGGAGCTTCGGTAACGGTGTCCATCGCAGCGGAAACCAATGGGATTTTTAATTCGATTCGCTTAGAAAAACGCGAATATAATTGAGCGTTATGTGGCAATACCTCAGAGTAAACAGGCCTGAGTAGAACATCATCGTAAGTTAAAAAAGGATTTTTATCGAGTTGTGCCATAAGCAACCTACCTCTTTAAATTTTAAGATTTAAATAATTTTAAGAGATTATAACTCTAAACAAACATGTCTGCGAGCTTATCTTGAGAATAAATCGATGAATTGAAAAAAAGAAATACCCAACCAAAAAAGTTGGGTGCATATAATAAGATTAGTACGACTCTCTAAAATCTTTATCAAAAGTTTTTAACTCATTAATAAGTGAGGTCCTCTCGCTACTATGTCTACGTTGAGACTGATACTCCCTTTGAAGACCTGATTCGAAAGAGTCCACAGGGACAGAGGCCGGATTTCTACGCGAACTAGGAGCTCTCTTTTTAGGCCTTTCAACCTCTACTTCTTTTTCTTTTTTGTCTTCTTTTTCAATTGAAGCCGGTTCTCTTTGACCACTTTGACCAAATACCCTCACTATAACTCCACTCTTCTGATTATAGCTTGGTTGAAAAGTTTGAGACTTTGCTTTAGTTGGAACTGCTTTTTGCTCAACGGAAGCAACCGAACGATGAGTCTCAGAAGAGCTAGCTTGACCACTCTTACTCAACTGTTCCGAAGAGTGCTTACGCAACTGAGAAGCAATTGATCTTGATGAATCAACACTTGGTCTTGAAGCTACCGATCGGTCTGTTGCCGAAGGAAGTCGTCTTGTTGCGATATCTCTATCAGGTTGCATTTCAGGAAACTCAAGATGGCCACGCAGAGGTCTAACACTTTCAAAAAGACCAGTAATTCGCATATAGGAATCACTTCCTACCGGCGTAGATCTTCGGGGACGTCCATCTTGAAAATTTGTATCAATGAAAGAGAACTCTCCTTGTCTGACAGTCTCAATAAAATGATCTTGAAGAGTGTTTAGGAATTTAAAATTTCCTCTGACTGATAAGAATTGAGATCGACCTGAAACATCATCAAAAGAAAAAATTCCTTCCCCACCAGTATAAATAACCTGAGCATTCGCTGTCTCAAGAGCAAAACGTTCTTGAGTTTTTCTCATCGACTGAA
>SKIL01000117.1 GCA_007116425.1 Bacteriovoracaceae bacterium
GATTATTTCTGACAACTATGTCGTTTTTGGGCGAGAAATTATACAGGATGAAACCGGTGAAATTTATGCTCAAGATGCGGAGTATACGACCTGTCGTGATTGCCCAGAGTCGTGGAGTATTATGGGTGAAGAGGTATGGGTTACCTTAAATGAATATATTCGCATCAAAAATGCCTATATTAAGGCCCGTGGTGTTCCCATCATGTATGTGCCGTACATTGTACTTCCGATAAAAAAGGAGCGAGAAACAGGTCTGCTCTTCCCAAGTATTTCTTTTCGCCAAACTGAAGGTGTAAGAATTCAACAGCCATTTTTTTGGGCGATCGATGATCATCGAGATTTAACTTTAACTCCTTCTTTTTATGGAAAACGAGGGAGTGGAACCGACCTTGAGTACCGCCATATTATTGGTGAGAGAAGATGGTTCGAGTTTAATTCGACGATGGCCTATGATCGCATATATCTAGCAGATCAACCTGAGAGAAGTGGCCTTGATCCGAGTGGGACAAATACTCTTCGCCACTTTTCGGAATATGAACACCATTATCAGTTTAGTCACAATCTCTCTCACCACCTTAAGTTTGATTCTATGTGGGATATGGATATGGTGCGAGATTACGATTTTTTAATTGAAGAGGATCGTTTTACTGGTAGTGAAATTGGTGGGAAAGGCCATTTTGATTATAGGCGAAGTTGGTATCATTTATCTGTTGAAAGTTATTTTTCACGAAACTTTCTGACTCCTGACCCTCGAGACTTTGATGATGATTATGTTCAAATCTTACCTAAAATCTCTTTGAATACCTCTCCTTTTACATTAATTCGATCCGATGTTCCTGGTTTTCAGCGTTGGAGTTTCGATTTAAAGTCTGATTATACAATTTTTAGGCAAAATAAAGTGAATGAAGGTCAATATATTCGAAATGCTCAACGGCTTAATATTGCTCCAACTTTAGATATTGATCTCTTTAATATTGGATTTGTAGCAGTAAATACTAAAACGGATTTTGATCTTCAGTATTACCATTTCCCAGAAGAAGAAAGGGAGCGATCTTTTCTCAAGCACGCTTCTATTCAAACAACTCAACTTTCATTAGATCTCGAGAGAACATTTGGGATCGCTTATAGAGAGAGGTTGAGAAGTGATCAGGTTGAGAGACCGCAATATGATCAGTATTCACAAATGAGTTTTATAAGTGATGGGGATTTAATTGGTCAACTTCCTCGCTTTGATAGACGACATAGAGACGAACAAGTATTGGTCGAAGAGAGGGCCTACCGGCATCTTCAACAGTTTCGCTTGCGCCATTATTATTTAATCGATGAGAAAACTCGTGGCAGTCAATCATTCTTAAATCAGATTGATACAGACCAAGGACAATTTGATCAAATCGATGCATTGAGAAGAAATGAGCACTTGATAACGGCCTCATCGAGAACTCAATTACCACTTTCAAACACAGTAGAGTTACAGTGGAATAATTCACTAATACGTAAAACTGCTCGCGACTTTGACCCCAATCAAGACAATCGTTTTTTGAGAGATAACTTCGAGTATGGAAGGATTGCCTACTTTAATGTTTCTCAAGGTTTTGACTTTGAAAGTGATTCTGAGGATATAAAGGAGAGGTTAACTCGTTTATATGTAAATACGGGATTTAATATTGGAAGAACTAGTTTTTGGGCCCAAGAGTATTACTTTTATGATACCAACGATCATCTTTTTACAGTTGGCCTTCGACAAGGTTTTAACGATGCCTTTATTGGCATGTCTTTAGTTTATAATTCATTTGCTCGACCTTCGGATAAACGTTTCTCAATCGATGGTGCTATTCGCGCCACAGATGTGATTGATCTACGCATGACCTATGATTACGACTTGGAGGATCGGCAGGAAGTTATGAGCCGATATGGAGTTACATATGCGCCTAGTAATGATTGCTGGATGATTGATCTTAGTTATGAAAGAAGTCAGGTTGAGAAGAGAATTGCCTTCAATTTTTCAATTAATTTTAATGATCCTCACTTTCGGGCACTTCGTGGTTTCTAATGGGGTTTATTCGTGACTTTTGAGAAAATTGTAATCTTCGATTTTGAAGATAGTTTTACCTATAATTTATATCACCTAATCAATTCTACTATTGTTCAAAAGTTGGCCGGGGCAAAAAGCATAGAACTTCATCATTGGACCAACTTTCCTCAGTTTATTGAGCATAATACTGTTTCATCAACACTTGTTGTTTTTGGTCCCGGTCCAGGTCACCCTTTGGAGTATAAATCATTATTTTTGCCCTTATCAAAATATCTTCACATGTGTTTAAGCTCAAACTATTATTTTTTTGGAGTCTGTCTAGGTCATCAAATTCTATGGTCTTCTCTTGGCATGAATGTAAAACAATTAGATCGGCCAAACCATGGGCATTCTCATAAAATAGTCTTACCTAATTGGGATATTTTTGATCACTCTTCTCAAAGAATAGTTGAGGTTCAACGCTATAACTCTTTGACTGTGGAAATTTCATGGCCGTGTATAGATGGCATTGATCTTTGGTATGATAACTTAGACTTACAAGCAAGCTATAATCCTGGTTTATGGCTAAGTTATCAATTTCACCCGGAGAGTGTGGGCACATCTTGCCCTGAACTGTTAATTGGGGCCCTGACTAAGATGCGTTATAATAATGCCTATGGAGTTTCGAATCGAAGGTCTCTACGACTATAGAACTATACAATTACTCGTCAATAAAAATCAGATAAATGATCTCGGGGTGCATTTTTCTCCCAAATCTTTAAACTTTCTTCAACATCGCCAATTTTTTTCTATGTTAGAAAAACTTTCTGCTGGAAGATATCAGTTTTATCTGAATTTTACGGGGGAGCGGTCAAATGTGATTTGCCATTTACTTGATGAACTTTGGAATAAATTGGCCGAGCTGGATTATATTGATTGTGAAGTTTGGCTAGAATTTGAAGATGCTTCAACTGAAATTCTAGATCAGATTGAAGAGATGATTCGGCCAAATATTGCAAAAATGATTAAGGGTGTATATTGGCACTATCGTCCGAGCATTCA